>JANPGT010000516.1:0-2444 GCA_031424135.1 Chitinophagaceae bacterium | reverse complement strand
GGTTGACTGGTTGATCGCGGGCACCGAATTGGGCTAAAGCCCATCTAGCTGTACTTTCATTAACCCCGGGCTAAAGCCTGGGGTTAACGAAAACCATTCGCTTTTAGCTGCGTCAGACAATACAATATGCCGAAGCATATCTTTAATAACCCAGTGGCTTTAGTCCTGGGTATAAAAGGAGTATAGTGACTGGCTTTAGCCAAGTTGTTAGGATGGTTGATCAATTGACCGGCAAGAAGGCCAGGGAGCGCCAGCCACTAATCAACCAATCAACTGATCAACTAACCAACCAATCAACCAACTAATGCCCAATGGCCTTCATAAACTCTTCCTTCTTGCGCCTGGCAACATCCAGGGTGGCACCGTTTTTCATCACTACCTGCCCACCTTCTCCCTTAATATATTTTTCTACCGCATTTTTATTGACCATATAAGAATGGTGGATGCGTATGAACACCGCCGGCGGTAATAATTCCTCAAAATCTTTCAGGGTTTTTGATACCGTAAGCTTGTAGGCATCCTGCAGGTAGATGATGGTGTAATTACTTTGTGCTTCCAGGTAAATAATATCGTTCATGCTCACAAACTGCAGTCCATCCATAGAAGGTATGGCAATGCGCTGCTGTTCTTTTTTTTCATTCATTAAATTCTGCAGCAGCAGTTCCAGCCGTTCATTGCCGGAAGCCTGTTGTCTTTTTTGTACCGCTTTGGCCACTGCGGCTGTCAAATCTTCTATGGCTACGGGCTTTACCAGGTAATCCAGCGCACTGAATTTGATGGCCTTGATGGCATAATAATCATAGGCCGTAATAAATATCAGCTCAAAGTTCCGGTTGTGTAATTGCTGCAGCATCGTAAAGCCGTTCATCCGGGGCATCTCCACGTCAAGGAAAAGGATATCGGGCTTTTTTTCTTCAATGTTTTTGATGCCCTCCAGTCCATCTTCACATTCTGCTACAACAATAATACCCGGGCAGTAATTGGCCAGTTTCTGCCGCAGGGCATTCCGGCTGCTGCTCTCATCGTCTATAATAATGGCGGTAAGCATGGTGAATGAAATTATTGGTTTATCAGTGTTACTTCAACTTTGGTGCCTGCAGGCGCGCCTCCGGCATCAAAAAGATCGGTAATGATTACAGCGCCTTCGTGGTGCAGGTTAAACAGGTTAATGCGGTCTATACTTATCTGCATCCCCATGGAAGCATGTTCCACTTTATTCAATTCTTTGTAAGCCGAAGCCTTTGCCCGGCCCACCCCATTGTCTGCCACTGAATAATGAATATAATTGCCACTGGCCCATACATGGATGGTCAGTTTCCTGTCTGCGTCAATTTTATTCAGCAAACCATGGTGAATGGCGTTCTCTACAAATGGCTGTATCACCAGCGGTGGTACTTTGTAATCTCCGCTCATAATTTCAGGCGCTATGCTGATATGGTAAGAAAATTTATTGTCCAGCCGCAGCGCTTCCAGTTCTATATACACCCGCAGCGTTTCCATATCCTTCCAGCAGGGTACTGTATTGGCTTTGGAGGTTTCCAGGATAGACCGTATCAGTTTCGCAAATTTTGCCAGGTAAAGGGTAGCTTTTTCTTTGTCGTTGTTCTGGATGAGGTTATCAATGGAATTAAGGCAATTAAAAATAAAATGAGGATTCATCTGGCTGCGCAGCGCTTCCAGCTTAGCGGCCGATAATTTTTCTTTGATTTCCAGCATTTCCATTTTGGCCAGTTGCAGCGATTGCTCTGACGCAATAGAGGTTATCTTGGTAGCTACCAGGGTGGCAATGGTACTCATTACCTGCACATGCTGCTGCGTAAAAAAATTCTTTTCGTGGTGTTCGCTGTCAATAATACCTACCAGTTCATTGTTGTAGATAACGGGCACCGTTATTTCGCTCAGCCTTATCATTTCATCTGCACGGTAGCGCGGATCGCGGGAAGTGTCTGCAATCAGCAGCGGTTCCTTTGTCTGCATTACATAGCCTACCACCCCCTGCCCTGTGCGCACATCAAACAGCTGCTTCTGAATTTCTTCTATGGATCCCTTGGGGCCATACCCGGCGCGCTGCACCATTTTGGTTTTATCGCTGTTCCACAAATAAATCATGCAATCCTCAAACCCCAGCCTGCCGATTAAATTTTTGGCCACATCCCAGAGCACATCGTCAACTGAATTCTTATCAATCAAAGACGAAGAGAAATAGTTGATTATCTGCTCCAGCTCCAGCTGGTTTTTATACTGGTCGGCATTGAGTTTTTGTACTTTTAGTTTCTCTGCTTCCACCACCCTTACACTGTTGATACGCCAGCGTATTAAAAAGTATACCAGTAAAACAAGGAAGGCAGCTACCATAGACAGAAACCATCCCTTTTTCCAGAAAGGTGGCGCAATAATAATGGTGAAAGAAGTGCCGGCAGACTGGTAGTGTTCATTCTCTGCCC
>JANPGT010000515.1:0-8625 GCA_031424135.1 Chitinophagaceae bacterium | reverse complement strand
CTACTTTGTTGAACTGGTGCAGGCGAATTAGCCCCCGCGTGTCGCGCCCGTAGCTGCCAGCTTCGCGCCGGAAGCAGGGGTGGCTGCGGGTGGAGGTGAGTATCCATCGCAGGACGGTTTTGGCTGGACCAATGGTGTATTCCTGAAACTGGTAAGCATGTACGGTATGCCAAAAGCCAATTAAAACTGCAGCATACCTTCATGACAGTTGTTTACCAGCTTAGTCCAGCGCCCTAATCACCCTGCCGTATTCCATATCACCCTGGATGGTTTTAGCGGCTTTCAGGTAAACAGTTTTCAGGGTATCTGTTTTAGGCATTTTCTGTGCAATACCCGTCAGCAGGTCTGTCTTTTGTTCATTCTGATTAATACGCGCTACTGCTGTAACCAGGCTTGCCCACTGGTCTTCTGAACGGATGCTTTCGGCTGCCAGTTTTTTGTACATGTTTGCTTTTTCCCAATCACCGCCAAACCGGCCAATCACTGCTAACAATTTTTCCAGGCGGTCTGCAGGCAGCGTGCCCTTGCTGATCCATAAAGAGATCAACTGTTGTTTATCGTTATCTGTTTGCAACTGGTCAATAGCTTCCAGCAATAAACCGGCCCTTACTGAATCCATTTGCCCCTTGTCTATAATGCTGCTGAAAAGACGGGTCTTTTCATAATCATTGTTAAGGCCTGCAACCACCCTGAACAAAGCGGGGAAAGTGGCTGTTGCCAATGGCATCTTCAGTATGCTGTTAAGAATATTGGCCCGGGCATTTTCATTGTCAAGTCCCTCCACTGCCTGCAGGTAAGGAAAGAAAACAGCCGTGTCCTGCAGTTGCTGGGGTTTATAGAGTTTTAATGCCATCTCCTTATCGTAATCATTGCCTTCAGGGCTGGCCAATTTTTTTGCCAGCGTAACCAGGATGGCAGTAGACAGAGAATCCGACTTAAATATTTTTTCAGCATACATTCTTTTGGTACCGTCGTTTTTCAGTTTGTCCATGGCCTCCAGCAAAGCTGTCTGCCCGCCCTTCTTATAAATACGATCTGCCCGCCCGTTGGCATCAAAGCCCCAGGCAATCATTTCGCCTACAGCTTCTGACATTATTTTACGGGCGTTGCTGTCTATGGGCATGGGGCGGCCAGACTGGGTAAACTTGTATTGGATAACGCCTGCTGTATCGCTGCTGGCTTCCATCACCTGCTGGTTTTTGGTATATTTAATATATCCGCCCGGCGAGATAGTTGCAACAGCGGTTTCATCTTCCGTAAAACTGATTTTTCCTGTGTAGGCCATTTCCTCGTACAGGTTATCGCTGCTGATGACAATTTTCTGCTCGTTGGCCGGCAGCCCTTTAATATTCAGCCCGCCCGTATGTTTTGCATACGTAAACCAGGCACCGGCGGAAACCAGCAGAAAACCTGCCGCAAAAACTTCTGCTTTCATTGTGTTACTGCTTTTATTTTATTGAACGATGCTTTGTGTAAAAATTATTGGTAGAAGCTGTTTAAAAACGATTCACATGCTTTTATCCTATTGAGGAAAGTGGCCGGTGAGGACACCAGGCCACGGGTGGACCTCCGCGGTCTGGTGTCCTCACCAACCGCAATATGGGAAAGAACATGCTATTTTTAAACATCTTCCTGGCAAGCGGGTTTATTGTTCTGTCTTCCGGCTGAAAAAATAATACCCCAGGAAACTGGCGGCCAGACTGAAAGCCATAATGGCCAGTGAATGCAGGCCCATGGGTTGCGTGAAATTTATCAGCAGCAGCCCGGTACCAATGCCTGCAAGTATAGCAAACCATTTGAAAGGTTCCTGTTTGTTTTCTGTTTTAAGTGGTTGCAGCAGTTGCGAAATTACATTTTCTGTGGTCCCCCGGTCAAGCAGCCGGTTCTTCAGGCGCCCGTCCAGGAAAGTACGGATGATGGACAGGAAAAAAGTGCTTACCAGGTACATGCCTATCAATATGACTGACATATGCATTAAGTCGCGCATAAACTCTGCATCAATAAGTGGTTTGGGTTCATTGTTGTCCTGTGCAAAGCCGGCGACGGAGGCCAGTAACAGTGTGCTGATGGTGATTATTTTTTTCATTATTTTTTTTGTTTGGGTAATACCCGTTAGACTGCTGTACTGAATGAATGTTGCAATTTTTTTTTAATTGATATTGCTGATCAGTTTCTCGTACCGGCGGTACATTTCTATGCCCTGGAAAAGGGCAATGGCAGCCGTAACAATTACACTGAGATAAATGGCTACCGGAACAATTCCCTTAAACAGCTGCAATATCTCCTGTTGAAAAAACCAGCCTGCTATGGCAATAATTGTTGCCAGCAACAGGCCGGTAACAACAAAGGCGGGCGACCATGCCCGTTTGCTTTTAGGCAGTTGCTGCAGTACCAGCTGGCTGAGATCAAATTCAAAAGCTGGTGCCGGCGCTTCGTGCAGTGCGGTAAACACCTGCTTGTACAAAGCAGCGTGGGCAAGACAGTCTTTGCAACCCGCTATATGATTACGTATAGCAACAGGGCAGTTTTCAGGATGGCTGGCATACAGTTGTATGGATGGCTCATCAGGGTGCATTGTATTCATAGTTCTTCCTTTTTATAATGAAGGAGCAGGTGGTCTTTTAACGCCTTCCTTGCCCTGAATAAATAACTTTTTACGGTGCCTTCCGGCAGGCTGGTGAGTTCGGCTATCTCGGCATAACTCAGTTCCTGCTGGTGGTATAAACTTACGATGGTTTTGTACACGGGACTAAGCCGGTCTATAGCGGCGTTGATGATGGCGCTGCGTTGTTTTTCCAGCAGGCGCGCTGCCGATGGATGCTCAAACAAATTTGCCTGGCGGTTGCTCAGGTTGTCCAGCGGGTCTTCATTGCTATCGTTATCGCCATAAGGCCCTTGCGGCAATACCAGTTTTTTTTTCTCCAGCCAGCTAAGGCAGGTATTGTAGGCAATCTGCCCCATCCAGGTAGATAGTTTGCACTGGAATTTAAAGCCTGCCAGTTTATGAAAGGCTTTCAGGTAAACGTCCTGTGCGATGTCTTTACGGTCTTCCTGGTTCGGAATCATTTTGTAAACAATAGAGGCTACCAGGGCTTCGGTGTTTTTTATAATACGTGCAAACGCAGCATGATCACCACGCAATACATGATTAACAAGATCCTTATCTTCCGGATAATTTCCAGTTTGGGTGCTCACAGCTTTGATTAGACAGGTTGGCGGGGGAAATGTTGCACTAAATTAATGGTATTTGCCAGCGGCGCTTTACCGGTGGTAAAATAGTGTTTCCCGGTCATCAGCTTCGCTGACGACTTCCTGTATTGCGGTTCCCGCAGGAGATTTTTTGCACACGCCCGCCTGACCGGACGGGCAGGGATAACACGGATCGGACGGATTTTTTTGAGATTGTTACGGATATTCACTGCGGCCTGCAAATTACGCAGGGTTCTTTCAGCGAGTCAGAAATCCGTGCTATCTGTCTAATCAGTGTCATCCGTGTGCCCATTTCTTCGTTTGCATCGAAGATGTCTAAGAGGTTGAGGAATAAGCGTATTTGTTCTTCAGCAGGCAAAGAATTATCCTGTTTTCGCTGATCGGGTTGCGCCTTTTACGGTTACCTTTGCAAAAAAAATTACATGCGTCGTATCGCCTTTTACCTTTTACCCTTTTCCTTTTACCTTGCAGCCTGCTCTTCCAACAATGTTACCGAAGACAACAGCTTTAAAAAATATTTTGACAGCGCGGGTGTTACCGGCAGTTTTGGTTTATTTGACAATGCCGCAGGACAGTTTACCATCTACAACCTGGGGGCATTTAAAGACAGTGCCTACCTGCCGGCTTCCACCTTCAAAATTGTAAACTCACTGATAGGTATAGAAACCGGCCGCATCAGCAATGAAAACATGGTGATTAAATGGGATGGTCTTACACGGGTCTTCCCCAATGGAGATACCGCGGCTGCCTGGAATAAGGATCTTACCATGAAAGAAGCCTTTAAGGCATCTGCCGTTCCCTATTACCAGGAAGTGGCCCGCCGGATTGGTAAAGATACCATGCAGCATTGGCTGGATACACTTGGCTTTGGACAGCGCTATGGTAAATTCAAAATTTCAAATAATATAGATACATTCTGGCTCGACAATACGCTAAAAGTAACCGCAGATGAAGAACTGGGACTGGTGAAAAAATTGTATTTCGCGCAACTGCCTTTTTTTAAAAGCACCCAGCAAACGGTGAAAAATGTTATGCTGCAGGAAGAAAATGCCAACTATAAACTCAGTTATAAAACTGGCTGGGGTTTTAACCACCAGGGCCAGGGGATTGGCTGGTTAGTGGGCTGGATTGAAGAAAACAGGCATCCTTACTTTTTTGCCCTGCAAATAACGGCACCCAACCGCCAGTTTAATATGCAACCCGCCCGCATGGCCATCTTTAAAAGTATCATGGATCAAATGGGCTTTTTTAAAGGGAAAAAATAAGCTTGTTGCGTTCATCACTGCGCCTGAAATGAGAAATGTTCACTAAAATTTTATTTGGTACACTTTTTTCAGTGATTGGCCTGTAATTTCATTGGAAAGGCAGAAGGCATAGGGTGTAGGGCATAGGGCTGCCCTGGCAAAAGTTTTTAAATTTTGACTTTTAAATTTTGAATTTGAATTTCAGGTTCCAGCACATAGAATTTTTGATTGGCCTGGCGGCACTGCCCCTGCTGGTGCTGCTGTTTGTTTTTGTGCTTCGCGGGAAGAAAAAGCTGCAGAAAAAGATCGGTGATCCTGCCCTGGTAAAAGCCCTGGTAAAGGATTATTCACCCCTAAAATTTGCGGTGAAATTTATACTGGCGCTTGTTGCCTTTGCTTTTTTGGTGATCGGCCTTTCCAACCTGCAAAGGCCGGGTGCCACCGACAATGTAAGCCGCAAGGGAGTAGATGTAATGGTGGCGCTGGATGTAAGCAACAGCATGCTGGCGCAGGACATTAAACCCAGCAGGCTGGAAAGGGCCAAACAGCTGGTGACAAAGCTGGTAGATAAAATGGACAATGACCGTATTGGCCTGGTATTGTTTGCGGGCCGCGCCTATATGCAGATGCCGCTCACCACAGACCACGCCGCTGCACGTATGTATATTCAGAATGCCGGACCGGATGCAGTACCCGTACAGGGAACGGTGGTGGGAGAAGCCCTTAAAATTTCCAACAGCGGTTTTAACAGTAAAGAAAGAAAATTTAAAGCCATTGTATTGATTTCAGACGGCGAAGATCATGACCCCGAAGCCCTGCAAATGGCCAAATCTTTATCGCAGGATGGCGTAATGATTAACAGCATCGGCATTGGTTCGCCGGAAGGTTCGCCCATTATTGATTTGGCCACCAACCAAACCCGTAAAGATGCACAGGGCAACACCATTATTACAAAACTGAATGAAACCGAGCTGCAGCAGCTGGCACAAAGCACCAACGGCGTGTATATAAGACTGGAAGACACGGACGATGCCGCTGCTAAAATTATCGCTCAACTGGGCACCATTGAGCAGAAAGCCATGGGTGATAAATCTTTTACCGATTACAAAAGCTATTTTCAATGGTTTTTGGGATTTGCTTTGTTATTATTACTGGTAGAAACATTTATTCCGGAACGTAAAATGAAACTGGCCTGAAACAGCTGATTACCATATTAACCATAAGTATTTTTTGCAGCCCTGCAGCGGCGCAAAAAGCAGATGCCGCTATTCATAAAGGCAACGAACTGTACAAGCAGAAGAACTATGAAGCGGCCCAGCAGGAGTATAACAAGACATTGACTACCGATCCCAAAAACAGTACTGCCAATTATAATAACGGCAATGCGCAGTTCAGGAACAACAAACCCGAAGAGGCTGTGCAGTCTTACGATAAAAGCATAGAAAGTGCAAAGGAAAAAGGCACACGCCAAAAATCATTTTATAACAAAGGCGTGGTGCTGAGCAAACAGCAGAAATTACAGGAAAGCATAGATGCCTGGAAGGAATCACTGAAATTGGATCCCAACGATAATGAAGCCAGGGAAAACCTGCAGAAAGCCCTCATGGAACTGAAGAAACAGCAGGAGCAGAAAAAAGACGATAAAAAAGATCAGAAAGACAAGGATAAAAAGCAGGACCAGCAGAAAAAGCAGGAAGAAAAACCCCAGCCACAGCTAAGCAAACTAAGCAAGCAACAGGTAGAGCAATTGCTGAAAGCCCTGCAGCAAAAGGAAAAAGAAATTCAGCAGAAACTGCAGAAGGGCAATCCCCAGACCAATAAGCCGGAGAAGGATTGGTAACATCACCCCCCAGCCCCCTGAAGGCCTGCCTGTCCGGTAGGCAGGGGGAGTATTACGTTCATTACTATGTTTATCAGCAAAATGTAGTGTAGTTATTTAATCGGGTGAGTGCAGCAGGTTGATGAACTGGTACAGCGGCGTGAACGATCGATCACCCATGGTCAGGTGTCTTCACCTCCCATTTTCCGCCGTTGTTGGTGTTTTCACCAACAACTTTGTTGCGGGTCTCAGCTGGTTGAAGCAATCCTGGAAGAACTACCCCGTTGGTGAAAACCTGCCTGCCAGCGGCACGCACCAACAAGGTCCGCTGCTTATTCCACTGCATCCAGTTGTGCAGCTACCTGTGTAAGACCTTCAATGATGGTTTTTTTCCGCCGTTGTTGGTGTTTTCACCAACAACTCGTAGACCGGTCGTGTTTACTATTACCTATTCCACCGCATCCAGTTGCGCAGCTACCTGTGTAAGACCATCAATAATGGTTTTTAATTTCTTTTCTTCCCGCGCCAGGGTGCGCCTGCCCAGTACAAAATAAGAGAATAACATCCAGGCCAGGTAAATGGTTAACACTATTACAATCCCCCAAAATGGTCTGCCGCTCAGTATCTCTATAAAATAAAGCCCAAAAGCAAGATTCAGAAAAATAAAATACAAGGGGTGATTCAGGCGCACCTGCTTTTTCCTAAACTGGTAGTAATCCTGCCACTGCTTCAGGTGCAATGCAGGATGCAGTGTTTCGTCAATATGCCCGAGTTTGCGGTAAATAGAGAGACTGATGACTGCCTGTATAAGTATTACTGCCAGCATCAGCAGAATGGCTATGTAGGTTACCGCCAGCTGAAAATGAATACCGCTGAAAAAACCTATCCATGCAATATACACTGCGGTGCAGCAGAGTATAATAGCGCCGCGGAGCTGTTGTTTTTTCAGTTTTGTTTTGGTACTGGA
This sequence comes from Chitinophagaceae bacterium, assembly GCA_031424135.1. Lineage (GTDB taxonomy): Bacteria > Bacteroidota > Bacteroidia > Chitinophagales > Chitinophagaceae > JACMLD01. The sequence goes on along the minus strand of JANPGT010000515.1, from coordinate 1,385 downwards.
GGTGTGCCGGCCTACCTCTACCATGTCTGCTTTTTTTACATCAGCTGCCGGCTGTTGCTGCCACATTTCTTTGATATCGTCAAAGTCTTTCATAACTGTTGTAGATTTCGCTGAGTTGTTTTTTAATACGGTGAATTTTTACCCGCAGGTTGTTTTCAGTGATGCCGGTGATATCAGCAATTTCCTCATAGGGCTTTTCTTCCAGTACCAGGGTAATGATCAGCCTGTCTGTTTCGGCCAGCCGGCTGATGCAGGTATACAGCAATTGCACCTGCTGTTCACTGTTGCTGGTTTCTTCGCCTATCAAGGCCAGGGCATCGCTGTCTGCATCTACCAGCGGCTCCTTTTTTTTGCGCAGCCAGGTAAGACAGGTGTTCACGGCAATCCGGAATATCCAGGTACTCCATTTGGCATCGCCCCTGAAATCCTGCATATTATTCCAAACACGGATGAATGTTTCCTGCAGCATATCCTGCGCCAGGGAGGCATCGCCGGTATAGCCCAGGCATAGTTTATAAATACTGCCGGAGTATTGGTTATAAAGAGTGGTAAATGCTGCCGACTGTTGTTTCATTATTATTGCCTGCTTTCCTTATCAGTTGTTTTATACCTGCCTTCTTACTGTAAAAATGTGTTTATTTCTTTGTAAAACCATTGTGGCTGGTCGTACATAATAAAATGTTTGCTGTCTGCTACATGCACCGTTTTGTTGGGCAGTTGGCGGTATTGCTGCCCCAGCACGCGGTAGCTGGTTTCTTTATTGCCATAGAGGCTGCCCAATACCAGCACCGGCTGTTTTATTTTCGCTATACTGTCACGCAAATCAGTAGACGATATTTCTGCGAGGGTATAACCAAGTGTTTTACGGTCGCAACGATAACTCCAGCCGGCTATCAGGGTTGCGTGCGCTGTGTCACTTACCTGGTAGAGCATAGATTTGGTCATATTCTCTATATAGCCAGCGTCTGGCAGATTCATAAAATTGGCCGCCACGGCTGTGGGGTTGTAACGGGGATCGGCTTTTATTTTCTCAGCAGTCATACTGCTGTCGGTCATAGCAGATAGAAATGGCAGTCCATCTACGCAGATTATTTTACCAAACAGGCCGGGTGCAGTACTGCTCACCCAAAGGCTCATAAAAGCACCCAGGCTATGGCCAATTAAAATGGGGTGGTTCAGTTTTTTTTCTTTGGTGTAACGGATGATTTCATCATGCACAGTTTTTAAGATGGGGGTATCAATTGCCGGAACGCCAGCGTATCCGGCCAGGGTAAGTACATGGCACTGGTAATTATTTTTGAGCAATGCCACTGTTTCCTTCCATACTTCGCCACTGCAGCTGTAACCGGGTATCAATATGATGGGTTGCCCCTTTCCTTCTACCG
>JANPGT010000514.1:0-14121 GCA_031424135.1 Chitinophagaceae bacterium | reverse complement strand
CCCTCCAGTTGTTGATAATGACCGGCTCCCAGTTTTTTGTTTTGGCAGAAAGATAAGCTGCATCAAGAATGGCGTTTACAATGTATCCATCATAAAAAGTTTCAGCAGGTTGCCTGTTGGCATCAATGGCATTGAACATATCGGTAAACATGTGGTTGTAACCAAGATCATTCAGTTCATCGCCTACCGGGAAGAGCCAACCGGTATTGCTTTCTGCTTTTTCTGCTACGTAATCGGCACCTTTGCCGGTAGTAAACATTTCCAGGCCGGTGCGCAGAAAATTATTCATCCAGATAGTGCCTTCGGTACCCATTACTTCATCACGCAGGTCAAGGCCGCCGCGGAAGGTCCAGCTTACTTCAAACTGCCCGATGGCGCCGTTCTCATATTTAACCAGTCCAATGGCATGGTCTTCTGCATCAATCGGTTTTACCTGTGTATCTGCCCAGCACATTACTTCTACCGGCTTAATGTCTTTGCCAATAAAATTGCGGGCTATTTCCACGCAGTGGCAACCCAGGTCAAGAATGCAGCCGCCACCAGCCTGTTCTATGTCCCAGAACCATTCACTGTGCGGGCCAGGATGTGTTTCTCTTGATTTTGCCCAGAGCACCCTGCCAATGGCGCCACTTTTTACACTCTCCAGTGATTTTAGAAATTTAGGTGTGTATACCAGGTCTTCCAGGTAGCCATTGAAAATACCGGCTTCTTCTACCGCCAGCAGCATGCGTTTGGCTTCTGCTGCGTTTCGGCCAAGGGGTTTGGTGGTAATGACTGCTTTTTTGTGTTTGCAGCAAAGCAGCACGGCGGCTTCGTGAAGATTGTTGGGCAGCGATATGCAGACCATGTTTACGTCGGGGTGTGCAATGGCTTCTTCCATCGAAATCGTCCAGTGATCACACTTGTAGTCTTCCGCAAATTTTTTGGCGCTTTCTTCGCGGCGCGAATAAATACTGACAATTTTGTCTTTGCTTCTCTGGCCCTGTAAGGAATCTGCATAAAAACGGCCGATAAATCCTGAACCCAGCATGGCAATACGTTGCATAAGAAAAATAATACCCCCGACCCCCTGAAGGGGAGCCAGGGAAGTTATAAAATGAAGATGCTTTTTAATAAAATGATTTGCATAAAATATTATGCCTGTTTTATTTCCCTGTTCTCTTTAAAGAAGATAATAAAATACACCAGCACTGCTGCAGCAATAATTGCCGGTACAAACCAGATGGATTGCCAGTTGTGGCCCTCTGCCAGTTTGTATTTATCTGCTATAAAGCCGGAAAACAGGGTGCCGATGGACATGCCCACGCCATAGGTGGCAAAGGTGAACAGCCCCTGTGCGGCATTCTTAATCTTTTCGCCTGCTTTTTTCTCTGTGTACATATAACCGGTTACAAAAAAGAAATCGTAACAAACCCCGTGCAGGATGATGCCTGCGTAGAGCATCCAGAGGTTGGCGCCATTATCGCCGTAGGCGAAAAACACATAGCGCAGTATCCAGGCACCCATGCCCAGCAGCAGCATTTTCTTTACACCGATGCGGTAAAAAAGAAAGGGGATAGCAAGAATGAAGAGGCCCTCAGAAATCTGGCCCAGGGTCATTTTGGTAGCCGCATTTGCTACTTTCAGTTCATTCAGGAAATTATTGGCAAAACCATAATAGAAAGAAAGCGGGATACAAACCAGTATGGCTGCGATAAAGAATACCAGGTAGGGCCTGTCTTTAAACAATACAAACGCTTCTGCGCCCAGTGCTTTAGCGGCACTGCCGTCACTGGCGGCGGCTTTGGGCGGCGTGTCGGGCAAAAAGAAACTGAACAGGCCAAGTGCGGCCGATGCACCTGCGGCAATCAGGAAAGTAGCGGAAGTTTTTTCAATGCTCATACTGCCAATCACAACGCCGGCAATTATCCAGCCCAGTGTACCAAATACGCGGATCCACGGGAACTGTTTTCCGGGATCGCTCATCTGGGAAAAGGCCACGCTGTTGGAAAGTGCGATGGTAGGCATATAGAGCAAAGAGTAAAATAAAATCATCCAGTAAAAAGCATTGTTATCGGTAATACGGGTAGCCATGAAAAGCAATGCCGCGCCCACCAGGTGCAATACGCCCATTATTTTCTGCGCAGCAAAAAAGCGGTCAGCAATCAGTCCTACAAAAAAAGGCGAAATCATGGTGGCAATGGCCAATGCACTGTAGGCGGCGCCAATCTGCAAACCGGTGGCGTGCAGGTTTTCGCTCATATAAGTACTCATGGTCACGTACCAGGAACCCCAGATAAAATATTCAAGCAACATCATCAGTGCCAGTAAAATACCCGTATTTAGTTTCATATTGTAAATTGAGTTTTGAAGATAATGATTTAGTTGATTGGTTGGGCAGTTGAATAGTTGATTTATTGGGGGGCAGCAACCGGTAATATTATAAGGGTAAAAACTTCTTCAGACATTTGTGTATTCAGCGCTGGTCTGCTGATCAACCAATCAACTAATCAACTATCTTGCAAACTGCTATGAGAATGTATGAAGATACTTACCGCCATAAGGGGCTTCGCAAAAAATTGGTTGACACAGTACGCGAAAAAGGCATCACTGATCAGCGGGTGCTGGATGCTGTCAATGCTATTCCGCGGCATTTTTTTCTTGACTCCGCCTTTGATGAAGTAGCCTACGAAGACAGGGCTTTTCCTATTGGAGTAGAGCAAACTATTTCGCAGCCCTATACGGTGGCTTACCAGACACAGCTGCTGGAAGTAAAACCTTTTGAAAAGATACTGGAGATTGGTACCGGCAGTGCCTACCAATGCAGTGTGCTGGCAGAAATGGGGGCGCAGGTGTTTACCATTGAGAGGCAGAAGCAGCTGTTCGACAACAATAAGAAGTTTGGCTTCATCAAAAAATACAATAATATCAAATTCTTTTATGGAGATGGTTTTGAAGGCCTGCCCACTTATGCGCCGTTTGATAAAGTAATCATCACCGCAGCTGCGCCCATCATTCCCCCCAAACTGGTAGCACAACTAAAAACCGGTGGAAAAATGGTGATTCCTTTTGGTGATTCGGAGGGGGGCGTACAAACCATGCTGCGCCTTACCAAGCAGGCCGATGGCAGTACTACCGAAGAAACATTTGCCAATTTTTCTTTTGTACCCATGAAAGCAGGGAAGGAAAAATAATGCAGCAGCTTTTGTATTCCGGCATTTTCAAAGTTTTTTTTATAAAGAATGTACCATCACAAGTGGCGGCCTTTGTGATGGTCGGTAAAATTGTATGCCAGCTGCGGGCGGCTGTTGGAAGTTCTGATCTTACACCCTATTTTTGCCAGCTTTTACAGTAAACCTTATTTATATGATTGAAAAAATTACAGGTTATATCCTGTTATTTTGTTTTTTGACTTTGCCAGGGTTCACCCAAAAAAACCTGAAAGAATCACTGGTTGTATTTAACAATGCAGATACTGTCAGGGGCTTAATTGAATACAAGGAATGGTTTGTTAACCCGGCTGCCATATTATTTACAAAAGATAAAAACACGGCAGTTACGCGTTACACCACGGCAGAAGTAAGTTATTTCGAAATTGCCGGGCTGGCATCTTACCAGCGTCAAATCATCAGTGTAAGCCTGTCAAATGATGCCTTGTCAAACACAGGCGGCGAAGACACAACGACTGAAACCCGCACGGTTTTTTTGAAAATAGTGGAGCAGGGAAATCCGCTCACATTATTTTCTTACAGGGACGATCTAAAACAGCGTTTGTATGTGCTGGAGATAAACCATACAACACCCGTAGAATTGCTTAACAGGGTATACATGTTTAACAACCAGGTAAGGGAGGAAAAGCAGTATCGTTCTGACCTGGCTGGCTGGGCAGCAAAATACAGGGCCGGAGACAACCGGATTGTTACGCAGATTGGCGGATTGGGATATTATACGGGTGATATTGCCGGTATCTGCAGGAAAATAAACGGCGGTTCCCTGCAAAGCATTAAACCTGCCACAGCCGTACACAAAGGTTCCGGTATCAGAATTTTTGTTGGCGGAGGTATTAGCCGGGGAACGTTTACAATTGATGGAAACGAACGTTTTGCGGGTAAAAATGCTAATCCGTTTTATTCCCCGCTTGCAGTTATTGGTGCAGATATACCCTTTAACCCAGCCGTTGGTAAATTGGTTTTTCGTGCCCAGCTGAATATTACGGGATATAAAACAAATGGATACCTCTTCCAGGATTACAGTCAGTATACAGAAGAATATTTTCTTACATTCAAACAGCAGAATATTCAGGTAGCGCCGCAATTACTGTACAATATTCACAATCAGGAAAAATTGAAATGGTTTGTGGCAGCAGGTGTGGCGATTAACTTTTCAAGCTATCCCACTAATAAGATGTATTTTATACGGAAGAGTTCTACCAATGCAGAGGCCACCGACAATAATTACCTGAAATACCTGAGAAATGCGTGGTTGAATTTTTGCTTTACGACGGGGGTAAGTGTAAACAGGTTTGAACTGTCTATGCTGTATTGTCCACCAGCTTCAATTACCCAATCATCGGGCTCGGGCGTAGATAATACTTCGCTGCAGTTGCGACTGATTTTTTACATTAAAAAATAAGCAGTGCAAAGCGGCTGACAGTTTCTTGCTGGCAGTTAAAGGCTAAACGCTTTCAATATCTCATAAAACAGGTACACTTCTTTAAAAGAATTAAACAACGGCGCGGGCGCCACGCGTATTACGCCGGGTTCGCGGTAATCTACAATAATGCCGCTGTTGGTGAGCTGCTGGTGAATGGCTTTAGCGTTTTGTTTAAAATAGAGGCTTAGCTGAGCGCCGCGCTGCAGGGGATCGGCCGGCGTAATTATCTCGAATTGAAGGTGGGTAAGCTGTTGCAACAAAAACTCCAGGTAACCAGTCAGCAACAGGCTTTTTTTGCGGAGGTTTTTAATGCCTGCTTTTTCAAACAGTTCAAGCGATGCTTTCAGGGCTACCATGTTAAAAACCTGTGCGGTACTTAATTGCCAGCCGTCCACATCCGGTTTGGGTTTGAAGCCCTTTTCCATCTTAAACCGGGTTTTTTCTGCATTGCCCCACCAGCCACCCAGGCGCAGCAACTGCCTGTTACCCGTATGCCTGCTATGAATATAAATACCGCTTACGGCACCTGGTCCGGCGTTCAGGTATTTGTAAGAACACCATACGGCAAAGTCAACATTCCATTTGTGCAGCTCCATGGGTGTATTGCCTGCTACATGGGCCAAATCAAAGCCAGCTATTGCACCTGCTTGCTGCGCGGCAGCGGTAATGGCTTTCAGATCATATAGCTGACCGGTATAGTAATTAATGCCACCCATCATTACCAATGCAAGGCTGTCTTTATTTTGCTGGATAGTTTTTATAATATCTTCTGTGCGCAGTATTTTCTCTCCTTTGCGGGGGGCAATTTCAATAATGGCATCTTTAGCATTGTGACCGTGCAGCAAAACCTGTGTTTCTATGGCGTATTGATCACTTGGAAATGCACCGGCTTCCATGATGATTTTATAACGGTTGCCAGTGGGACGGTAAAAAGATATGAGCAGTAAATGCAGGTTTACGGTAAGTGCATTCATTACTGTTACTTCCTGCTGGCGGCAGCCCATTATTTTTGAAAGCGTTGGCTTGAAATTATTATGATAAAACAACCATGGATTTTTGGCGCCAAAATAACCACCCACCGCCAGGTTTTTCCAGTCTTTCAGTTCCTGCTTAATGGCTTTAGCGGTTTGTTTGGGTTGCAGTCCCAGTGAATTGCCACAGAAATAAATGGCCTTTTTGCCTTTACGCTCCGGGAAAAGAAATTGCTTCCTGTATTTCCGCAGCGGGTCGTTTTTATCAAGGGCTGCTGCAAATTCCCGGGATGCTTTAAAGCGCATGGTGAATGGTTTGTATTGGATGATCAGTTTACTTACCCGCGCCTGCAGCTTCGCATGAAGGCGTAGAATAGTTGTATGGTATCGTTATTTTACCGGCAAATACACTTCTGCCATCATACACCGGGCACTGCCACCACCGTTGGTCTCAATGGTGGTTAATGGCGAATGAATAATAGGGTTAAAACGCTCCAGTTGCTCCACCTGTTCTTTTGTTAAAGAGTTGTAGGCCCGGGAAGACATTACAAGCAGCAGTGTTCCCTTATTGTTGCTTACCTGCAGCATATTACCGGCAAAATGATTCATCTGTTCATATGATATAGGAATAATGGTTTTGCCCGATTTTATGATGGAAGCGCTTACCTGTTCTTTCTCGTGCTCCGCAGCAATGGCCTCCAGGCAAATGACTACGTATTTATCTGCCACGCACATCATTACATTGGTATGATAAATGGCCTGACCTTTCTGATCGATGGCATCAAATACTTCGGCACTGTAGCCCATCTGTTCGCAGAATTCCGTTAATACAAAATAATCTGTGCGGGGCGAAAGGCAGGCATAGGCAATTTTGTTTTGCCGGTCCAGCACCATACTGCCAGTGCCTTCCAGGAACACATTTTCTGCTTCGTGGCCGCTTAGATCGATGGTGTTTTGAATGCTGAATTTATTTTTTACTGCTTCCAGTACGCCCGGCTTTCTCTCCAGGCGGCGGTTGCTGGCATACATAGGGTATAAGACTACTGTTCCATCATCATGAAAGGAGACCCAGTTATTGGGGAAGATAGCATCGGGGGTATGCGGTTCGGGGGTGTCTTCTACCACGGTTATGTCTACACCGTTTTGCTGCAGCACCTGTACAAAAGCGTCAAATTCCTGAAGCGCTTTTTCCTGTGCGCCGGCACCATTGCCTGCCGATTGGAAAGCATTGTTCACCGCTGTTTCAGCATTGAAGCCAAAATTAACGGGGCGTATCATAAGGAGGTGGGAGGTCGTTTGCGTACTCATAATTTTTCCATTTTTAGATGTCGGAATTTCGTGATTTTGGGATTTGCCAAGTAAGCTGCACCAAAAGAAATCTCAACATCACACAATCCCAAAATCAGCAATTATTCATTTCCACACTTCCACATTTACCGCATTATTAATTTAAATATCGTCCCGTAACAGCGGCATGCTCATACAATGAAAACCACCCCTGGCCCTGGACAATTCTGCAGAAGGCATCAGTATCAGTGTGTCTTTTATTTTGCCGGTATCTGCTTCTCCTGCTTCCAGTTGGGCAATTAATTCATGTACATGGATAACTGTGAAACCGTTTTCTTTGAATGCTTCTACTGTCCTGTCGTTGCGGTCGTAACCCAGCACCACGCCTTCTTTCAGGGCCAGCAGGTTACAGGAATCGGTCCATTGCTCCCTGGCATCAAAAGGAAATTCATTGTTGCCTGAATAAATGAACTTTACTTTCTCTTCGCAGCCCAGGTCGTTTTCGCTGATATCGGTGAGCAGGTCTTCCAGGTTATCGAAGTATTTGGGATTGGAAAGGTCTTTCTTTTTAAACTGTATGACGGTCAGTTTCTCGTCTTTCTTTTTTTCTTCCAGTATGCGCTGCACGGGGTCGGCGCCGTCCATTTTAATGGCTTTTTTGGAGAAATTGCCCAGCATTACCCATACATTCCGCTTTACCTGTGTAAATACGGTGTCAATATGCATATAGTCGCGCTTCTTGGGAATTTTTACAATGCTGATCTTCTTTACCACGTTTTTTTCAAACAGGCTGTTGATGGCCTGGTGTGCGGCTTCCATGGTGGTGCGTTCGCTAACGCCAATCAGTAAGTGGTCTTTGCTCACCACCATTACATCTCCGCCTTCCAGGGTTACTTTATGATCATCTCCTTCTTTCGGCAGCAGGAAGTGATGAAAGGTATCGGGTATTTCTATGATATTATCGTGGTAGTCTTTGAAGAGGGGGTGGTTAAAGAAAATGTATTTGGCCAGCAGGGCTTCGCGGGTACGGGCTTTTTTGGCCGGCTTGTTCAGCAGCACAAAATTATTGATGACAATACCGATATCCCGGGTAAAGATAAAATTGGGGATGGGGGCAAAGATCATTTTTTCGTTTTGCAGGGTGCCGCTGATAAAAGTGTTGGCCAGCTGTACGGGGTCTACTTCCTGCAGTTGTTTCTGCATCTGGTAAGAACAACCTTCTATGGCGCATACAGAAGCAATCAGCTTCATTTTAATTTCGTGGTGGTGCAGCAATTCAGACAGCAGCCACTGCAGTTCAATTACTTTGTCTGATTTGAAAAATTTTTCATTGCCCGGTTTATAAAAACTGCGTTTGGAAGCGGTGCTGTCTGTTTCTTTCAGCCTGCCTTTTATTTTTTCCGGGTCAAGAAAATACAGCAGTATTTTGGTGTAATAATCATACTCTTTCCTGCGGATGGTTTCCAGGTGTACAATGTCTTCAAACAGCCAGTCCTGCGCCTTGGAGGGCACTACTTTTCCCAAACCGCTGTCGGGACTGTGCACCAATAGTCTTCGCAATGTGCCTATTTCTGAAGTTACCTGTAACTGTGGAGCCTGTTTTGCCATAAAAAATAGTTGTGATAAACGGGTACAATAAGTGCAATGATGATTGCTTTGAAAACGGGAAAATGAGTGTGCTTACTTAATCCGGTATATAAAAATTGGCCGGCAGGGTTTGGCCGGCAAAGCTGAAGATGAAAACTGTTGTATTTGAGGCGAAGCACATAAGTTAAATCCCCGTAAAGATAGGGCTTTACGGGGATTTTGTATCCGTGTTGAAAGTTAAAACTGCTTATTTTACTGGTGAATAGCTACCAACGGTACATGGCTGTGATAGGCCAGTTTTTTGGTATAGCTGCTTTTAAATAATCCGCCCAAAAAAGAGTGTTTTTTAGGAACAATAAACAGCATGTCTATGTTGTAATCAGAAACAAACTGGTTGATGGCATCTACAAAATCATACTGTCGCATAAAATAATATTCAGTTTCGTAGCCAGCCAGTATTACTTCCAGTTTGGCGCGTTCTGCTTTGTATTCTTCGGTCAGTTCCACATAATGTTCGCTGTCTACATTCACCACGTGTATTAATGGGTTAAAAATATCCAGCACTTTTCTGAGCGCATCTATGGGGGTAGTTTTGTCTATGTCTTTAAAATCAGAGGTAAATGCAATGTTTTTAATGCCGGTGAAAGAAGCGTCCGGTGGAACAATTACTACGGGGCAAACGTTCCTGTTCACCATATTGAGGGTATTGCTGCCAAAAACCTGCTCCAGCGGGGTGGCACCGGTAATGCCCATAATGATCATATCGGCTTCTTTGTGACGGGCCAGTCTTTCCAGGCTGTCAATAAAAGAACCTTCTTCCTCGGCCAGGCAGGTAATTTGTACACCCGGTGCCAGCGCATTCATTTCCGTTTTTACACTGGCCAGGGCCAGTTCCATAATGGTTTTACGCGCTTCGTGGTCATTGTAAACAACAGAACCATCACTGCCGGTTTCTATCTTGTCAAAAACATTGTACAGAATAATGTGGGCATCTTTTACCTGTTCGGCCAGGTGGGCGGCAAAACGGGCGGCGTTTTTGGAAGTGTCGGAAAAATCAGTAGGAACAATAAAGGTTTTCATGCTGTTCATTTTTTTTAATTGGTACACAAATATAGGATTTATGGTTTCACATAAGCCAGCTGCTGCCGGCAGTCTGCAGGATTGTTTTTGAAGCCGGTGAAAACCCCTGGCATAGCGGGTTAGCGGCTTTTTACTGTTTTCGCAGCTGTGTTGTATAGAAAAAAAAGCCCCTCCGGGCAGGAGGGGCGGGAACGGTTATAACCAGGACGACGTATTAGCTTTTCTTTTTGCCTGCTTCTTTATTTGCTTTGTACCTCATATCTGCGCTGCCATCTTTTTTGGTGGGGCCGGCAGGTGCAGGCTTGGCAGCCGCAGCATCTTTATTCTTTTTATACCTCATGTCTGCACTACCATCTTTTTTTACAGGTCCGGCGGCAGTAGTTGCAGGCGCTGCAGTTTTTGTAACGGGTACTACTTTAGCTTGTTCTTTTGGCGCTTCTTTCTTAACAACCGTCATTTTGGATTTCTCAGCAGCCGCGGCGGGCTTGGGTTGGGCTTGGGCAAATAGGCCTGTTCCGGCAATCATTAAAGCGGCGGCAAACAATAATTTCTTCATGGTGATTTTTTTAGGTGTTGATGCTTTTGTTAGCAGGTACAATTTAAAAACAAGTTGCGCATACGGGAAGAATATCTTGTTAATGGATAGTGAATAACGCGGCGCCCGGGCTGCAGGCCGGAGCACCGGAGTTTGTCAATTATCAATGGCTGTCTATTTTGCAAGTAATATTTCCTTTTCTTTGTAATTAAAGCAGCTAAACGTATGAAAAGAACACTCTTGTGCCTGGTCACCATTTGTATGGGGGCCGCTTCCTTTGGTCAATCCGGCAGCGATATCAATATTATTCCGCAGCCGGTAAGCGTAAAGCGCCTCCAGGGAAATTTTACATTGTCTGCCAGCCCGGTAATAGAAGCAGACGCCGCCGGGCTGCCGGTTGCCAACTACCTTGCTAAAAAACTCACGGCTGCTACCGGCTATACTGTTGCGGTAAAGCAGGGCCTCAGTACTGCCAGCGGCGCTATACGGCTATCACTTACCAACGATAAAAAAGCCAATAAAGAACAGTACCTGTTGAAATCCGGGGCCGCTGGTATTTCCATTACTGCCAGCGATGCTGCTGGTTTGTTTTATGGCGTGCAGACACTATTGCAGCTTTTTCCGGCTGCAATAGAAAGCAAGACAACAGTAACCGGCAAAGCCTGGACGGTTCCTGCGGCCGAAATACTGGACTACCCGCGTTTTGGCTGGAGGGGACTGATGTTTGATCTCTCCCGTCACTTTTTTACCAAGCAGGAAGTAAAGGATTTTATCGACCAGATGGCCAGGTATAAATTTAACCTGCTGCACATGCACCTTACCGACGACCAGGGCTGGAGAATTGAAATCAAAAGCTATCCAAAACTTACCACAGTAGGGGCATGGAATGTTAAGAAGACGGGCACGTTCAATACTTTTTCTGATCCCACACCCGATGAGCCCAGGGATTTTGGTGGATTTTTTACACAGGATGATATCCGTGAGCTGGTAGCCTATGCTAAAGCACAGTATGTAAATATATTACCGGAAGTAGATATTCCGGGCCATAGTCTTGCGGCCATTGCCTCTTACCCTGAGCTGAGCTGTACACCCGGTGAGTATAAAGTGAACTCGGGCGAAAAGTTTATGGTGTGGCCGCCCAAGGGCCATTTTTATGGGCTGCTTGACAATACGCTTTGCCCCGCCAATGAGCAGGTATATGTCTTTCTTGATAAAATGTTTACCGAAATAGCCGCACTTTTCCCGTTTGAATACATACATATGGGCGGCGATGAAACGGCCCGTAATTTCTGGGAGAAGAATGACCAGATTAAAGCACTAATGAAAAAGGAGAACCTGAAAGATCTGAATGAGGTACAAAGTTATTTTGTAAAAAGAGTAGAAAAGATCATTGAATCCAAGGGCAAAAAATGATAGGCTGGGACGAGATACTGGAAGGCGGCCTGGCGCCCAATGCTACCGTAATGAGCTGGAGGGGTATTGCAGGGGGTATTGAAGCCACCAGGCAGGGGCATGAAGTAGTGATGAGCCCCACCACTTTTGCTTACCTGGATTATATGCAGGGCGATGCGGCGCTGGAACCGCCGGTGTATGCCACTTTAAGGTTGAAAACCGCTTACTCCTTCAACCCGGTACCAGATGGGGTAGATGAAAAACTGATCAAAGGTGGCCAGGCAAATCTATGGACAGAGCAGGTATACAATGTGCGCCACCTGCAATACATGATCTGGCCCAGGGCATTTGCTACTGCGGAATCTGTATGGACGCCCAACAGCAAAAAAAACTGGGCCGATTTTGCCGGCCGTGTAGAAAAGCAATTTGAGCGCTACGATATTGCCGGTATTAAGTATGCACCCAGCATGTTTGAACCGCTGGTAAAAATAAGCAAAGACAGCAGCGGCCTGTTGAAACTGGATTTTGAAAATGAGATTGAAGGGCTTGATGTGTATTATAGTTTCGACAATTCCTTCCCCGATAATTTTTACCCGCGCTATGAAAATAAACCTGTGCCGGTACCCAAAGATGCGGCTGCACTAAAGACCATCACCTACCGCAATGGCAAACCCATTGGCAGGTTGATTACCATCAGCAGGGCTGATTTGGAAAAGAGGGCGAAGTAGAGGGAGCAGCTATAAGTCTTTAGCTATTGGCTTTTAGTCCTGTGACTGTTTGGGATTGATATGATTTGTATTGTTGACGATCCGTGCCAGGTGAATACACTGGCCGCGGGCAAATAAGCCGTAAAAGATAAAAGCATCTTCACAGATGCTTTTATCTTTTACGGAAGTTTATGAAACGTAGAATGTATTGGAATGAGGTAAAATAATGTAGCATGATTTACAGACAGCTAATAGCCAAATGCTAACAGCTCAGCTGCCGGCCAGCTGCCTGTTCACCCTTCCAATAAAAAAATCCATATCAAATGGTTTGGGAATAAAGTCATCTGCGCCGGCTTCGCGGCAGCTCTTGTCTGCATCCGGGTGGGCAGACATCATAATGATTTTTAAGTGTTGCTGCGCCGGGGTTGTTTTCAGTAGCCTGCATACATCGCGGCCATCGGTGCCGGACAGCAGCATGTCCATCAGTAAAAGGCGCGGGTTATTTACGGCCAGCAGCCCGGGTAACTGGTCGGGGATAGAACAGGATTGAACATTGTGTCCTGCAAACTTCAGGATGGCTTCTACCATCACACAAATGTCTTTGTCATCGTCTACCAGCAATATATCCACTTCGTTTTTCATGGAGCAAATTTATTTTATTGATTAACGGGTAATGATACATAAAATACAGAACCCTTGTCTTTTTCACTTTCAGCCCATATTTTACCCTGGTGCAGACCAACAATTTCATTTACAATGAAGAGCCCGATACCGAAGCCGGGGAATGTCTTCTCATCTTTGCCGGCAGCCCGGTAAAATCTTTCAAAAACCCTTGAGAGATCATCTTTGGAGATCCCAATGCCTTCATCTTTGATGGCAATGAACACCTGGCCATCCTGCTCAGTAATGTCTACCAGTACCTCGTTTGCTTTGGGAGAATATTTGATGGCATTGGTAAACAGGTTAATAAACACCTGGGCAATGCGGTCTTTGTCTGCCAGTACCAGTGAATCTGCCAGCTGCCTCACCGTTATGCGGTGGGTTTGATTGGTGGTCTCCAGTTCTTCAGCAATTTCTTTCACCAGGCTGGCCAGCGGGAATACTTCCTTGTTCAGTTCAAGGCTGCCGGTTTCAATTTTGGTTACATCCAGCAGGTCTGTAATAAGTTTTGTGAGCTTAAAAATCTGCTTGTCGATGGTTTGTAATGAAGTAGACAGGAAGGGGTCTTTTCCATGGGCGTTCATTTTTAACAGCAGCTGCACATATCCCTTGATGGTAGTCACCGGTGTTTTCAATTCATGACTGGCCATTTTAATGAAATCATCTTTTTGCTGATCGTGTTTTTTTATCTCATCAATATCTGTGCTGGTGCCTACCCACATCTGTATATTGCCGTTTTTGTCTTTCTGGGGAATGGCCCTGCTCAGCTGCCAGCGGTATTCGCCATCGTGCCTGCGGAAGCGGTGCTCAAATAAAAATGGCTCGCCGGTGTTCACAGAATGTATCCATTGCTTTACATTCTCTTCACGGTCGTCAGGATGTACAATCTGCAGCCAGCCGTCGTTCTTTAGTATTTCGATGCTGAGACCGGAATAATCAATCACCGTTTTATTATAGTAATTGATATTACCAGAAGGCTCGCCTATCCAGATAAACTGCGGCATAGAATCGGCCAGCAGGCGGAATTTCTGTTCGCTTTCATTGATCAGCCGTTCTGCTTCTTTCTGACGGGTAATATCGCGGACGATTTTGGAAGCCCCGATCACCCTGCCATTGGCGTCTTTCAGCGGAGAAATGGCCAGTGATACGTCAAGCATCTTTTTATCGCTGGTGATACGCTGGCTTTCAAAATGGGCAATGCGCTCGCCTTTCTTTAATTTTTCTATAATGAGGTCTTCTTCGTTCAATCTTGCTTCGGGTATCAATATGG
>JANPGT010000513.1:0-10749 GCA_031424135.1 Chitinophagaceae bacterium | reverse complement strand
GTACCTGTACGGCGGAAGATGGTGGCAGTAAATATTCATAGCCTGAATAATATTATGAGACAACGCCGGATATCATACCAGAACATCCCCAATAAAATGGCAGCCGTTAGCAGGATGATTCCGGTTATGAAAGACAGGCCGTTCATGCAGGCATAAAACTAGACTTTACCAATAAAGGGCAGGACGGCATTTACTGGACGGAGGTAATCACTGATTGTATAACAGGCGCTATAGAGGCTGTCTCAGGATGTATTACGTTTAATGGAGATGATTACACGTGTGCCGGATGCATTATCCTGGCTGTCGTAAAGATCCTGGTATATAACCGGTATCACGTCAGTCATATTAAATCCCAGCAGGCGTTTTACAGTAATGTCAATCCCTTTTGAGGAAAAATCATTGGGCTGCTGTTTTTTTACAGCGGCGGCACTGGCCCTCCCGATGCCATTGTCTTCTATTGTGCAGGTGAGGTAGCCACCGTTTTGTGCAACGGATATATGCAATATTTTTTCCCCCGTTTTCCTGCTGAGCCCATGCCACAATGCATTTTCCACAAATGGCTGAAGTATGAGCGGGGGTAGTTTTTCATTCTCACAAATCAGATCATCCGCCGTGCTGATGCTGTAAACAAGATGTATATTCAGCCGCAGCGATTCCAGCTGAATGTATAATTTCAGCGTTTGCAATTCCTTTTCCAGGCTGATAACATTATTTTCTGTGTATTCAAGCACATGGCGCAGCAACCGCGAAAACGTACCTATATAATTGATGGCCTCTGTCTTTTTTTCGTCTGCAATCAGTGATTGAATGGAATTAAGGGCATTATAAATAAAATGCGGATTCATCTGCGCCTTCAGTGCTTTCATTTCCAGCGCTCTTAACTGGTTCTGTATTTCTGCTTTACGCTGAATTTTCCTGATACGGTTAAAATAAAGGCTGATGATAATGGCGGCTGCCAGGGTAATCAATAATATCCTGAATAACCAGCTATCCCAGAATGGCGGGCTGATGGAAAAGCTGAAAACGGCGGGTACGCTCCATGCTGTTCCGCGTCCCCTTACTTTTACTTTAAAAACATATTTACCGGGCGATAATTTGGCCAGCGCAATAAAATTGCTGGAAGAGGGGGCACTCCATGTCTTGTCCAGGGGTGCCAACTGGTAGGAATACTCAAAATAGTCTGCATTGTAAACAGAGATACCGGAAAATTCAAATCCCAGTGTATTCTGCGCATAGTGCAGCCTGGGCGAAACCGGCAGTTGAAAATAACCATAGCTGGAATCGCTGAGCTGCTGCCAGTCGGTTTCTTTCATATTCAGCAATACTTTTTCAATTACAACGGCCGGGCTAATTTTTTTCAGTACCAGTTTACGGGTATCTACTTTTACTATACCATTCATAGATGCAAGCCATACATTGCCTGCATTGTCTGCCGCCATCGTGGGCGGATTAACCAGTTGAAGGTTTTGTTCTTTCCCTAAAGGATACACATCCCAGGTATTACCGGAAGGTGCATGTTTTAAAACAGCCAGTCCGTTACTGCAGCTTACCCATTTATTTCCTTCGGAATCGAAGGTCATGTCTACAATCTTGTTGGAAGGAAGCCCTGATTCGGTGGTAAGTATACTGAGATCTTTTACACCATAACTGTTTTCATCGATGCGGAAATGAACCAATCCCTTGCCTGCATTGCTTATCCATATCCATCCTTCCCTGTCTTCAAAAAAGTAGGTATAACTTCCTTTGTCAATGATATCCAGCTCAGGAGGTGCCTTAATGATTTCGTTTTGCCGGGTAATAAAATAGATGCCTTTAAAAAAAACATTCACTATACCAATGCCATTGCGTGTAAAAAGCACCGTAGTGGTTTTTGAAAACTGCTTTCCTATGCGGTCCGTAAAAATACCAAACGATTTTTCATTGCCGCAGAGCAGGGTAGAGTCGTCGCATATAAATACCGTGTTGTTTACAGGGTTCACTGTAATGTTGCGGATATAGTCGGCATTCCTGGGCACCGGCAGGTGAGAGAAATCGAGCAGGCGGTTGCCGTTCCAGCATAAGATTTTCCTGCGCCGCGTGATCATCCATGTAAACTGCCTGCTGTCTTTTGCGAAGCCTTCTACCACATCGCTCCGATAACTGCTTTCGTCTTTGTACGAGACAGGTTTTTTAATGGAGACGACTTGCCCTTTTTTCAACAGGTGCAATCCGCCGGCGTCAGAAACAATCACTTCATTGTCCCGTGCCGGAATTACATTGGGTCTTTTGGTGGCACCCCGCTGTACTGGTGGCGTTATATCCACAAATATCCCTGGCATCACTTTTATTAATCCTACATAGCTGGTGATCCATAAGTTTTGCTGATTATCGGTAAAAGGATAACCGGCAGTATTGGCATCGTATTCATAGAAAGATACGCTATGGTTGCCTGCGGGCTGCAGGCGATATTTGTAGAGCCCCTTGCCTGCAATGGTAATCCAGCAAATATTACCGGTATCCACGGTAAAATTGAAGAATTGCACAACCGGCAGACTGTCTATCAGTAAATGCATTTTCCCGGCAGCCAGTTTAAATAGCTGGTTGTGAATGGCGGCGTATACAGTTCCCCGTATTTTAGAAAGTTGTGCACAAAAATATTGTGTTTGGCCGGAGCTGTTCCTGGTCAGCAACATAAGCGTGCCATCGTTCTTTTTAAAAAATACAGCATCCTCATAGTTAAGGTAGAGGCCGTCATCTGCGGCAACTATTTCCAGGCATTTACTGGCAGAATAGTTAGACGGGAAAGCTGTTTTTATCCAGCTATTGCCGTTGTAGCGGTAGGCGCCTTTATCTGTGAATGCTACCAGGCCATTGCCTCCTGCTTCGCTGAAAGAGTAGACAAGAAAATTTTCGTTCCCGGGGTTGGTATGCATTACAAACCTGCCATTTTTTAATTCTGCAATTCCGTTGGTAGTGCCCACCCATAAACGGTGATGGCTGTCTTCGTATATCTTAATAATAGTGAGATCCCGAAGTCCTTCGGTATAGGCGTAGTTCTTAAAGGTTTTGCCGTCAAACCTGCTCAGGCCGTTACCGGTACCTATCCACAAAAAGCCGTAAGAATCCTGCATGATGTCGTGCACATCATCTGCCGCAAGGCCATCTGCAGGCGTGTAACGCCTGAAGCTGTATTCCTGGCTAAAGGTGCTTAGTAATGAAAAGCATCCTGCTGCCAGCAGCAGGTATTTCAGCATGGGCTGCAACATTTATAGTCAGGCATTAAAAAATTGGAGAAATGCTTCTTTATTCTGCCGCGATAGTTCTATTTCACTTCCATCCTGCATTATCACGATGCCGCCATCTCCTCTTTTGTACATTTTTACATAAGAGAGGTTAATCAGGTAAGAACGGTGGGCCCTGAAAAAATTATGGTCTATCAGCAGTTCATGGTATTGCTTCAGCGTATAACTGCTGATTATTTTTCGCTGATTCAGCAGGTGAAAAGCAGTGTAATTGCCATTGGCGTGGCAAAAAATGATTTCTTCCAGCGGCACCAGTACAAATCCTTCTGCTGTTGGTACGGCAATTTTATCGTGCGATTTTTTAGGATTGTACATATGTTTTACCAGGTTCTCCAATTGCTCGCGGGAAGTAAACTTTTGTTCCGGAAGATGCCTGATGGCTTTGGCAATGGCTTCCGTTATCTCGTTCAGCACAATGGGCTTCAACAGGTAGTCCACCGCATTAAAGCGGAAGGCCTTTAATGCATATTCATCATGTGCTGTTACAAAAATAATCTGAAAATTACGGTTGTCCAGCTGCTGCAGCAGATCAAAACCAGATTCTCCCTGCATGGCAATATCAAGGAAAAGCAGGTCGGGGTTGAACAGCCTGATCCCTTCCAGCCCATCTTTTACATTGGCTGCCTGCCCTGTGATAGTTATCTCCGGGAAATGTTCTGATAATAATCTGCACAGCAGGTTCCTGCTCTGGTATTCATCATCGACTACAAAAACTTTAAATGAATTTGCCGGCATGATGGGTGGTTTTTTTGATGGCGGAAAATGGGAACCCTGTAAAATGCAATACCGGTCAACTACCAACTACACCTAATTTAGCTTATTATTGTGTGAGCGGGGCCAGCAATTGATTGGATGGGGGCTTTCATTTATTGGGCGGACAAAATTTTTAAAACTACAATTGACCAGGCGGGATGGGAGTCAGATTTTACCCAGCTCTTTTTGGGTGAATTCATTTTCCATATTGCCCGTATTCAGCGTGGCAGCCGGTTCAAACAGCAGCACCCATACTTCTTCTGCCGCATTGGGGCGGTGTTCTACTCCTCTTGGCACTACCAGGAATTCACCCTCCTGCAGGGTTATGTGTTTATCGCGCAGCTCCATTACAAAACTGCCCTTTACCACCAGGAACAGTTCATCTTCCTCTTCATGCTGGTGCCAGGTAAAGGGACCTTTAAATTTTACCAGCTTTACCTGCTGCCCGTTTAGCTCAGCAGCAATTTTAGGGCTCCAGTATTCATTGAACAGCGCAAATTTTTCTGCCAGGTTTATCTTTTCCATATAAATAGATTAGGCCATTACAGTGATCATCTGCAATACGGGTTCCGCCATAGATGCATCACCTTCAATGGAAAAATGATGCAGCATGTCTTTTTTTCTCCAGCTTTTGGTAAATAACTTCCAGGCAACGGCACCATCTATGCTGCAATGGGCTGTCACCGGCTGGCTGTTTTCGGTAGTCAACGCCCATTTATCCTCTTGCCTTAGCAGCCACCAACTGCCGCCGGCCTCCCCGGTAATACTTATTTTTACCTGGGTGCCGGCTGCTGCAATGCTGTTGCGGTAAGCATGGGGAAGGCCGAGCATAAAAGTTGCCAATACCGGGTAGTAGAGTTCCCTGTGCATAATGCCAGGCTTGCCTACCGCATCGCGTATCTGCTGCTGGTGGTGCCAGCGTTCTGTATACTCACGGGCAATATGAAACCAGTTGGGAGAAACAGTATCCCCCGCCCATGACACTGCAAATACGGCAGGTGCAAATGGATCGAGACCCACCAGCTGCCCGCAGTATTGTGGGCCGGTTGTTTCCAGCAATTGAAGCAGGGCGCCAGGACTCACCCTTTTCATGGCGGTTACAAAATCAGCATTCAGTTTGTTGAGGTATTGCAGCAGGTCATCGTAGGAAGCCAAACTGCCCGGAGGATCGCCAAAATACTTATCTCTTACATTAGAAATTGTACGCAGGTTCCCATCCAGTAAATGAGCAGCTACATCTTTCACCGTCCATAGCCTTGCAATAGTGGGTTTGTTCCACTCTTCTGCTGATAATGAATGCAGCAGTTGAATGAGTTTTTCCTCCAGTATTGGAAATAAATGTATGGTGGGGACAGGAATTGCCGGCATAACAATTCAAAACTACAGCATCTGTTGTATTTTAGCTGCATGACGGAGGAAGAAAAAATACAGATGTTTCGTAACCGTTTGGTCAAGGTTTTCCGTCACCTGGGTAAACAGGCAAAACGCCAGCAGGTAGGTTGCTACCGGCTGTACGACCGCGATCTGCCCGAATTTCCACTGATTATTGATGTGTACGAAGATAAAATTTACCTGAGCGAATACAGGGCGAAACACAGCCTTACCGAAGAACAGCATGAAGCATGGCTGCAGCAAAGCTTACAGGTGATTGCCGCAGTAACGCAGGTACCCGATGAAAATATCTACCTGAAACAACGCAAGCGTAAAACCGGCAGGCAGGATCAATACCAGAAAACAGGAGAGGAGATGGAATTTTTTACAGTAAAGGAAAGTGGTTTGCAGTTTAAGGTAAACCTGTCTGACTACCTGGATACAGGTCTGTTTCTGGACCACCGCATTACCCGCAATATGGTGCGTGAACAGGTAAAAGACAAAAAGGTGCTGAACCTGTTTTGTTATACGGCTTCCTTTTCTGTATATGCGGCGGCGGGTGGGGCAACAACGGTGGTATCCGTCGATTTGTCAAAGACTTATTTAAAGTGGGCTGAAGACAATTTTGCATTGAATGGGTGGCAAAGTGAAGCAGGGAAATATGAATTTATACATGCTGATGTATTGCAGTACCTGGATGCGCTGGCGCCCGAAAGTTTTGATATCATCGTTCTTGATCCCCCCACTTTCAGTAACAGCAAGCGGATGAAAGATTTTCTTGATATACAACAGGATCATGTCAGTCTTATTAACAGGTGCCTGCTGGCGATGAAGCCGGGGGGGATTTTGTATTTCAGTACCAATTATACCAAATTTCAACTGGCTGCCGATCAGCTCAACGCGGCTGCCGTTACTGATATTACAAAGGCCACTACGCCTTTTGATTTTGAAGGAAAGCTGCGGCGCTGGTGTTTCCGCATCATAAAATAATTAAGGTTAGCAGAACCGAACGTTCATTCAGATTGTAAATAGCAGTATGGAAGCAGTAACGCCCAGGCTTGCATTAAAGCTGGAAATGGTAAACAGTATTACGCATGGCATCGGCGTGCTTTTTGGCATTGCCTGTATTCCGCTGCTCACTGCGCTGGCCACTAAAACAAATAATATTCCCGGCATGGTGGGTGCCTGCATTTATGGTTTCTGCTTCCTGATGTTATTTACCTTCTCAATGCTCTACCACGGTTTTCAGCAACCGCAGGTAAAACAGGCATTGAAAATTTTTGATCATATCAGTATTTATTTTCTGATTGCCGGTACCTATACGCCGCTTATCTTAAGTTATTTGTTTAATGGCACTGGCATCGCGATGCTGTCTGTGCTGTGGGGACTTACCATCGTGGGCATTATCTTTAAAATATTTTTTGTAAACAGGTTTAATATTATCTCTACTATTATCTATTTACTGATGGGCTGGATAATGGTCTGGACGGGCAAGTCTTTTTTTGCCAACATGCCCAATGCAGTAATAGCGCTGATTGTTATTGGCGGTGGCCTGTATAGCCTGGGGGTGGTGTTTTACCTATGGCAAAAATGGATTTGGCACCATGCCGTCTGGCACCTGTTTGTGCTCGCGGCTGCTATCTGTCATTATGTGGCGGTATTGATTACAGTAGCCTGAATCAGGCTTTTTTTTCAACTGCGGAAAGATGCACCAGGTGTTCGTGTATTTTAAGCACCTGGGGAATAACTGCCTGCTGGTCATCATTCACAATAACGGTATCGCAGAGTTTCATTTTTATGGCATCGTCCATTTGCCGGTTCATGCGGGCATCAACTTCTTCCCGGCTGAGCTGGTCTCTTTTCATACTGCGGTGTATACGCAGCGTTACGGGTGCATAGACGCCTATGATATAGTCCAGGTAACGCTGTGAACCGCTTTCAAAAATAATAGCCGCCTCTTTAACGGCGTAAGCGGTAGCCTGTTGGGCCATCCAGTTTTCTCCGTCTGCAATGGTGGCAGGGTGTACAATTGAATTCAGGAGGGCTAATTTTTCTATGTTATTAAAAACTTCAGCAGCCAGGTAGCTGCGGTTCAGCACGCCACTGGTATAGGTGGCTTCCCCAAAATGTTTTTTAAGGGCCACTATTAATGCAGCATCTTCGTTCATCAGTCTTTTGGCAGCGTCATCTGCCTGATAAACAGGGATGCCCAGGCTGGCAAATACGGCTGCTACCGTGCTTTTACCGCTGCCCATACCGCCTGTTATGCCTACCCTTATTGTCATTAATGAGATAATTGATGCGGGAAGTTAGGGCATATGAAAAGGATAGTGAAATTTTCTGTTGTCACCGTTAGGCCACAGGCCATAACTTGTAAAGGTATCAATGCAATAAAAACCCCGCTGTATTGCTGCAGCGGGGTTTTACCAGTAATGCAGGCAAAATTTATTTAGCAGGTTCAGCCGGTTTGTTGATGGCCTGGCTCCACTCTATGCTGATAGCACTTTTTTCAATTTTAATATAACTGCCCGGGCTGGTTTCCAGCATGATGGTAGTATTATCGTCGTTTACTTTATTAATGGTGCCATGTATACCTGCAATGGTCACTACTTTAGCGCCTTTCTGCAAATTTGTCTGGAATTCTTTGGCCTGTTTGGCTTTTTTTGCCTGGGGCCGGATCATGAATAACCAGAATACCAGGATCATCGCGCCTAAAATAAACATCATGGAGGTAGGGCTTTGTGTACCTGCCTGTAAAAGAACCATTGCTTGTGTCATGTTAAATGTATTGCTGTGTTTAAAGTATAATTATGATTTCTTCTGAACGTCTACGGTAAAAGCCAGTTCGTGGCTTTGTAAGCCTTTGGTATTGGCCATTACGGTAATTGTTTTATGCTGCTGCCCGCTTTTGCCATTGCTGTCAAAAGAGCCTTTAATGGCGCCTTCTGCGCCCGGTGCAATGGGCGCTGAGGGGGGATCTGCTACCGTGCAACCGCAGCTGGGATGTACGCTTTCAATCACCAGTGGTTTACTGCCCGTGTTTTTAAAGCGGAATAACACTTCCAGCTTCTGGCCTTCTGCAATTTTGCCGTAGTCTTTTACTGAGTCTATCCACTGCATGGTGGTAAAACTGGCAGTATCTTTTTTCTCCTCCGGCATCATGGCGCTGGTGGGGGTATTGTCTTTAACTTCTTTCTTTACAGGCCCGTTGCAACTGGCGGCCGTGATGGACAGCAAGGCTATTATTGTAATGAATTTCATTGAATTATTTTTTGCAAATGTAGTAATTGATGACCTACTTTTTTTTGACAAAAGAAACTTTATGCATTTTATCGTCTTTCAGCAAATCCTTGTGAATATTGTCTAAAATACCGTTAACAAACTGGCCGCTCTGCGGGGTACTGTATTCCTTGGCAAGATCAATATATTCATTAATGGTCACTTTGGGCGGAATGGTTTCAAAATACAGGAATTCGCACACGCCCATTTCCATCAGGATCATATCAAGCACAGCAATCCTGTCCGCATCCCAGTTTTTTAATTTAGGCTTAATCAGCTCCATGGTGATTTCCTTTTTATCAAGCACGGTCTGCAACAGTTCTTTGGCAAATATCACTTTGTCCCTGCTGATAATCTCCATAAAACTGAAAGCGCCGGGTTTTTGCAGCCAACTTAGTATTAACTGGTTAATCACTTCGCAATCATCATCCCAATTGGTAAAAGATTCTTCTACCTGCCCAATAAAGTTTTCGTTGGGCAGCATCAGTGTACCCAAAATAAACTCCAGCATTTGTTTTTCCAGCCTTACATCGCGGCTTTGTTCAGCAATGTACTCTTTGTATTCGGGGGTGGTTGCCAGCTGCAGGTACAGCTTTCTTATTTGTTCTTTGTTTGCCTGCAGATCGGGCCGGTCTTCTTTCAGGGCTGCCTGGAAGGAGGTATCTTCCAGCAGTTTCCAAAGCAGTTCATTACCGGCTATCTTGGTATTAATATTAAGGTCGGCTGCTGAAGGTAAATGTTTGGAAGCTTTTTGCCGGGCGTCTGTTTCAGCATAGCGGGCAATCTCCGTGAGTACATACACCAGGTAGACTAAAAGCCCGCGGGTTTGGTCAAAATGTTTTTGCAGGATTTTCAGCGGTTCGCCGGGTTTCATTTCTCCTTGCGCGGTCTCTGCGGAATAAAGCGTTTGCATCACTTTCACCCGGATATTTCTTCTGCTAATCATAATTATTCCAAGAACTTGTTTTTTGAGGCTGCGAAGATAGGGAAAACAGGCGGTAGTCAACAGTCTTTAGCCGATAGTCTGTTGCTGTTAGGCAGGCGCCACGTAGCGGGGCTGGCAATCAGCTCATCCGCAGCTGTTTTGCCGGCAATGCACCCCGGCAGAAACGGTTAAAGCTATTTTTTGGATGGCTATTGACCAAAGACGATCGACTTGCTCCAAAGGCTGCCAAAAATGAAAAATTGGCAATTACCTGCCTGAATCTGCGTGTATTAACTGCCAACAAACCGCTGAACCTGCCAAGAATTCCTTTTTTTGACATTTTATTTCCTTTGGTATGAAATTCGTTTAGCTTTGCACGCCATTAGAAATTTCTCATCTAAAACAAAAAAAATCAACACATATGGCTAAGAAGCTAAATGTTACCCCTTTGCACGACAGGGTAATTGTACGTCCAGCTAAAGCTGAAGAAAAGACAGCCGGTGGTATCATTATCCCCGATACTGCTAAAGAAAAACCACAGCGTGGTACAGTTGTAGCCGCAGGTCCTGGTAAAAAAGACGAGCCGGTTACTGTTAAAATCGGAGATACCGTATTATATGGTAAGTATGCCGGTACTGAACTGACCGTAGAAGGTGAAGAATTGCTGATTATGCGCGAAAGCGATATCCTGGCAATCGTATAAAACCAGCCTTGAGCTATGAGCCGCGAGCTATGAGCTAAAGGCTCGGAGCTCACAGCTGTCAGCTCTGAGCTTTTTCTATTTTATTTAAAAATTTTACAAACCTAATAATTATGGCTAAGCAAATCTTCTTCGACATTGAAGCAAGAAATAAGATGAAAAAAGGCGTTGACATCCTTGCC
Organism: Chitinophagaceae bacterium; assembly: GCA_031424135.1. Taxonomy (GTDB): domain Bacteria; phylum Bacteroidota; class Bacteroidia; order Chitinophagales; family Chitinophagaceae; genus JACMLD01. The sequence goes on along the minus strand of JANPGT010000513.1, from coordinate 258 downwards.
AACGCAGTGAAAGTTACCCTGGGACCAAAAGGCCGCAACGTGGTAATTGAGAAAAAATTTGGCGCACCACAGGTAACTAAAGATGGTGTTACCGTTGCTAAAGAAATTGAACTGGAAGATGCAATCGAAAACATGGGTGCGCAAATGGTGAAGGAAGTAGCCTCTAAAACTGCAGACATTGCAGGTGATGGTACTACAACTGCAACTGTTCTTGCACAATCTATCATTAGCGAAGGTTTGAAAAACGTAGCTGCAGGC
>JANPGT010000512.1:0-2147 GCA_031424135.1 Chitinophagaceae bacterium | reverse complement strand
CAGCCATCATCTCTTCAAACTGTGTAATCTTTTCGTTGATCTTCTGCGCTGCATTGATGACAGCGGTTTCTGCATACTGACCATTTTCAATTTTGGTTAACAGCAACAGCGCCTGGTTAAGCCGCGATAGCCGCTGTATAGCTTCATAAGCAGCCTGCACAGATCTGCTTTGCGGTTCGGAAAGGTGCTCATCCTGTATCAGCACATCCAGTTTGGATTTTACAATGGCCAGCGGTGTCTGCAGTTCGTGGGAAGCGTTTTCTGTAAATTCCTTTAAATGCCGGTAATCCTGCTGTGCCCTGGTCGTTGCCTGCTTCAGCGTTTCATTCATCAATGTAAATTCATCAATTTCAGTAGGGGGGAGTATGGGCAGTTCTTTTTTACCCAGTTCAAAATGACGCATGGCCGAAAGGGTTTCATAAAATGGCTGCCATAATTTTTTAAGCAGCAGCCGGTTAATAAGCAGGGAAACTGCCAGTATCAGTAATATGGTAAACAGGGTAAGCGCAACAATTACCTGCACCATCCTGTCTGTTCCCTCCAGTGATTTACCAACGGTAGCCAGCCACCACTGCCCGTTTACATTGATGTAAAAACTCAGCTGCCTGAAAATATTGTTGTCACTGCGCTCATTTCCGGGCAGGGTCGTAAATTTTCTCCGGCCTCCCGCGCTCTCCGCTTTTGTAAACGCAATGTGCTGATCTTTTACAGGTATAATTTCGGGCAGCTGCCGGTATTTGGCTACATAGTTTTCAATTTCATGCTGTTCAATTTTAAGATCGTCATCTACCTGGTCAATCAGCACAAAGCGCAGCAGAAAATAAAATGAGACACCAGATAACAGGAAAATAAGCACGGTGGCCAGCAGGTTGATGCGGTTGTATCGGGTAAATAATTTCATGGTTTGTCAGACGGTAAATTTATAACCAAGGCCGTAAACAGATTTTATATAGTCGGGGCAGCCCGCCTGCAGCAGTTTCTTACGGAGGTTCTTGATATGGGTGTAGAGTAAATCGTAGTTGTCTGCCAGGTCCATGTTATCACCCCAGAGATGTTCTGCAATGGCACTTTTGCTGATGACCTTGTTTTTATTGCCGGTGAAATAGATCAGCAACTCGTATTCCATACGGGTGAAATCAATGGGTTTTCCCATAACACTCACCGTTTTGTCGGGCACATTAATAGACAGGTTTTCTATCTGAAAGATATTTCTACCGTTAAAGTTTTTTCTGCGGATGATGGCGTCCACCCTGGCACCCAGTTCAGATAAATGAAAAGGTTTGGCCAGGTAATCATCGGCCCCGGTTTTTAAACCATACACCTTGTCATCTACAGAATTCCGTGCAGAAATCACCAGCACGCCATCGGTCTTGTGGTTGGCTTTTAATTCTTTTAAGACATCAAGGCCATTGCCTCCCGGTAAATTAATGTCAAGTATAATGCAGGCATAATCATATAGGGATATCTTTTCCATTGCAGTGGCAAAATCAGGCGCCGTTTCACATACAAAATGCTCAGAATTGAGGTAGGTGAAAATGCTGTCAGAAAGCGCCTGTTCGTCTTCTATAATAAGTAGCTTCATATGCTGGGTGCTGTAAAGGTATTATTCAAATCTGTAGTAATGCTGAAGTTACCCGAAAGCAGGCTGTTAAGCCAGGTATTGTTTCCCGCTGGCGATTGTTGGGGATATCAGTGGTGTATGAAAACCGCCATCAGCCGGTTTACTGGCCACCGTCGCCAACAATGCCTGTATTTGTTTATTTCATTTAGATTTGCCGTTTCAACATATTGTCTGCTATGGCTGCTGCTGCGTATAACCGGGTTATTATAAAAATAGGGTCAAATGTACTGACCCAGAAAGACGGGTTGCCCAACCTGTCCAGGATGAAACACCTGGTAGAACAGGTGGCAGCTATCAAAAAGCAGGGCAGGGAAGTGGTGGTGGTTTCTTCCGGGGCGGTAGCAGCAGGCAGGAGCCTGTTTACCACCAATGAAAAAATGGAGGCGGTAGCGGCGCGGCAATTGCTGGCTTCCATCGGGCAGGTAAAACTGATTAATATCTATGCAGACCTGTTCCGGCAGCATGGCCTGCTCTGCTCGCAGGTGTTGGTGACCAAGGAAGACTTTCGCGACCGTGCGCACTACCT
>JANPGT010000511.1:0-4791 GCA_031424135.1 Chitinophagaceae bacterium | reverse complement strand
GATAACCGTGGCAGCAAACTAACCAATGTGAAAGTGGGTATGAAGCGGGCAGAAAGTTTTAAAGCGTTTTTAGTAAATAAAGGTATCCCGGTAGAGAAGATATCGGTAGCCTCCTTTGGCCCCGAATTACCGATTGCCTCTAATAATGACGCAGAAGGAAGGGCCAAGAACAGGAGGGTGGAGTTTAACCTGGTGGGAGCGGGTGATTAACCAATACAAATTTGAAAAAAATAACCTTACAATATTGAAAGGGTGGTTCTACGGAACCACCCTTTTTTGTTGTAATACGGTAATTATAAATCGGTTATAAGACAGTGCGCCTGCAAACTTTTCAAACAAGCACGTTTCTATTATAATTGCACGCAAAAAGACGCCACTTCTCAGTTTCCCATTCAAACCTGGCTCACCGCTCAAAGCTCATTGCCCGTAGCTGCTCACAAGCCATACTCCTCAATCTTCCGGTACAAAGTAGTTAACCCAATATTCAACAGCCGGGCCGCCTCTGTTTTGTTGCCCCTGGTATGCTGCAATACCCGCAGAATATGCAGTTTTTCTACGCTGGCCAGGTCAAAAGCCGACAATTGCTGCTGCCCCCCAGATTGCATTGCCTGCATCTCCAGCGGCAGGTTCTGAACGCCCAATTCAGGCTGTTCTGCCAGTATTACCGCCCTCTCCACCACATTTTTTAGCTCCCGGATATTGCCTTTCCAGGGATGTTGCTGCAGGCGGTCAGTAAAATCCTTATCCATACCTTTAACCCGCGGGTTGGTTTTTGGGGCGAACACCTGCACAAAATACTCCGCCAGCAGGGCAATGTCTTTTTTCCGGTCGCGCAGTGCCGGCAGTGTAATCGTAAATATATTGATGCGGTAAAACAAGTCTTCACGGAACCGGCCCCCGGTTACTTCCTGTTGTAAATGACGGTTGGTAGCTGCAATAATGCGCACATTTACCTGTGTGGGTTTGGTATCGCCCACTTTAATAAACTCATTTGTTTCCAGTACACGCAGCAATTTGGCCTGCAGATCTACCGGCATTTCACCAATTTCATCCAGGAAAAGCGTACCGGTATTGGCCTCCTCAATAAGCCCTTTTTTATCTTTTACTGCACCGGTAAAAGCGCCGGTTTTATGACCAAAAAGCTCTGTTTCCAGCAATTCTTTGCCAAAAGCGCTGCAATTTAGGGCCAAAAACGGCTTTCCGGCCCTTTTGCTGCCGTTATGAATTGCCTGGGCAAAAACCTCTTTTCCGGTACCGGTTTCCCCCAATAAAAGTACGGTGGCATCTGTAGGGGCTACTTTTTTAGCAAGCATGATGGCGTCGCTGATCAGTGGCGCGTTGCCAAGAATACTGTCGAAGCTGTAGCGTTTGCCCACCTGTTTTTCCAATTGATCTACCCGCCTGCGCAGTTGCACTTTTTCCATGGCCCTGTTCAGCAGCGGAATGATTTTTTCATTGTCGTCGCCCTTGGTAATGTAGTCAAAAGCGCCATTTTTCATGGCCTGAACGCCATCTGCGATATTGCCATAGGCAGTCAGCAGTATAATTTCAACCTGGGGAAATTGTTGTTTCAGGGTAGTAACAAACTCAATCCCGGTACCATCAGGCAGTTTTACATCGCACAAAACAACGTCGATCCCCTCTTTTTCTACCAGTTTTAACCCTGTTTTCAGGTTGCCTGCTTCAAAAATGGTAAATCCTTCCAATCTTGTAATTCTACTGAGCAATGCCCTCAGTTTTTCCTCATCGTCAATCAGTAGAATATTACCTGCAGCCATACTATATAATATTACCATCAAAATTAGGCAAATTGGCAATAGTACATAAAATAACAGCCTGGCCGCCTGGCTTTAAAAGCCGCTAAAAACTAAAAAAACAGGCCTTTACCTGTTCTTTTTAGCATCAAAACAGGCAAAATGCGTTTTAGCTTATTCTGCCAACTACAATATACGGCCGGTTAGTTAACCTTGTGGATTTCTCCTATTATTTTTCTCGCCCCAAGCACTACCGTGTAGTCACATTTTCTTTTACTGGTTTGTTGAACACGGATGACACGGATTAGACGGATTTTTTCGTCCGAAGGACGCGAAAGCGTTCCGTGAAAATCTCTTTACTACTGTCAAAAGGGATTTTCACGGATTTTTCTGCTTCGCAGAAATAAAGACTCCTCTCGCTCCGTCTAATCCGTGTTATCCGTGTTCCCTTTGTACTTGTGCAGACGTTGCCACGGCAACCAAAGGATTGGGAAAAAGGTCTTTATTAAACGACATTGTAATTACAATATATAATACCTGTTACCAACCGCAGGTTTTAGTTCAGCCAATGTTTCTTCTTTATACTGGTCTATGATATCCCATTCGTTTGTTTTAACCAATTGGGCGGTGAGACCTGCCGAAACATAAGGCTTTCCATTTTTAGAAACGGGTTGCAGCTGGCAAAGTTGCAGCAGGTTTTTCTCAATGCTGCTGGCAATACTGGTTACAGGTGTGTCGGTGGGTTTATTCTCGAAAGGATCCTGCAGGTGGATGGCCATTTTTTCAATCAGCAGGAAGCAGGCTGAAATGGCTACCACCATGGGCACTTCCAGGAATCCAAAATATTCAATCACGCCAAAAGGCAGCATCCCGATAAAAAGCATCAGCGAGAGGTGTATGTATAAACTATAAGTGACCGGGAAAACAGTATTCTTAATCCGCTCGCATTTGCCCATGGAATCGCAAAGCCGGGAAATGGTTCTGTCCAGTTCTACCTGTTGGTAACTGCTTACCCAGCCTTTTTCCAGGGCCAGCCGCAGGTCGGCACCCATCCTGTCAAGCAGGGCAGAGGGTATATTTTCCACTTGTCCAACATAGGTCAAATCTTCTTTTTCCAGGTATTTTTCCAGCCCTTTCAGGGCATTTTCATTGCGCAGGTGCCGTCCCAGGCTGAAAGTCCAGGCAATCTGCCTGCGGATGACTCTCTCCCTGAAGGCATTTACTTCGCGGCCATTATAGCCGTTATGGGTAAAAGACATCACCTGCCTTGCAAGGGTGCGTGAATCATTTACAACAGCGCCCCATATATGACGCGCTTCCCACCAGCGGTCGTATGCCTGGTTACTGCGGAAACCCAGCAGCAGGGAAATTACCGTACCCAGCACTGCCGGTATAGCCAGCGGAATGGTAATTCTTGCAAAATGGTACTGCTGGTAGGCAACAGCAATCAGCACAGTATACACGGTGATGGCAATGATCTCGTACTTTATCTTGCCAAACACATATTTAAAGGGAATATTCTTTTTTAATAACATGCCTGCTTGTTTTTTGAATGATACAAAATATGGCCATTGGGCCGGCGATTACACGCGGGCATAATCAGCTTTTTGTGAGGTCTGATCCAATACCACAATTTTGGGTTCCCTGCTGTAGAATTCCTGCAAAAGCGGGATGCGGCTTTTCTTAAAAAAAGCTACCGGGTTTTGGCTTTGCGGGTGAACTTTGGTGTAGGTATAGCCGGCAGGACAAACAATAATATCAATTTCATTGGCCTCCACCAGGTTCCTGAAAAGGGCGGGAGTGTTTCCCTGCATATACAGGAAACTGATTTTATTGATGAGGCCGGGGTACTGCTCTTTCAGCTGCCTGCATGCCTGGCGCAGGCCATCGTTCAGCAAATCGTGCCAGGGCTGCCTGTCGGGGCGCACCAAATCCTGGTAGTAATAAGGCATTTCAAAAGCGTGAAACAACACAATGTTCACTTTGCGGTTAAGTGTTTTAACGGCCCTTTCCGCCATCTTTAAGGAAGCAGGGGTAAAATCGGTAGGAACTAAAATGTTTGTCATATAATTTTATTTTATACAACAAAACTGCAGCAGCGGCATTAGAAGCCTTTAAGTAAGGGGTGAGAATGCCATTAGAAACAGATTAGAAAAGCATTAGAACGATGCCGCCTGGCAATTTATCTTTTACATTACCCAATGGGCAAAACTACTGATATGGTAGTTCCTTCATTAACGCCTGACTGCACCAGGATTTTTCCCCGGTGCATACGGATAATGTTTTGCGAAAGTGGCATACCAATACCGTAGCCTTCGAAATCGCCGGTATTGGACGCCCGGAAAAAAGGATCAAAAACATGCCTTATTTCATTGGCAGGGATGCCGATGCCATTGTCGGTAATTTTTATGATTGCCAGTTTGCCTTCTATATCCAGTTCTATGGTTACCGGTGTATTGCCTGAATATTTACAGGCATTCAGCACAATATTGCCCAGCGCAATGGACAGCAGGCTGTAATTGCCGGTAATGGAAATATCTTCTGCACGCTCTGGCAGGCTGGGCAGCACAATCACAATCTTATTGGAAAATATAGCGCGGACGTTTTCCTTTACATCAAAAATAAGCTGGTCTATACGCACGCTTTCCCATAGCTGCTTTTTCCCGTCAAAATCAGTTTGCGCCAGCGAAAGCAGTCCCCGGGTCAGCTGCTGCAGTTTCTCTGCCTGGGCAGCAATATTGCCCAGGCTCTGAACATAAACCTGTGTGGGTCTTTCCTGTGACAATACATAATCTGTCTCTGCAATAATGGCCGTTAACGGTGTCCGCAATTCATGAGAGGCATTGCTGATAAAATTTGCCTGGGCTTCAAAAGCTGTTTCCAGCCTGTCAAGCATTTTATTAAAAGTATTGATAAGTCCGGCTACCTCATCAGCGCCTGTTCTTTCAGTAAGCCGCAGGTGAAGATTTCCTTCGCTGATGGCAAGCACTTTGCTGGTGATATCGCTGAAGGGCGCAAATGTTTTGCGCGAAAAATA
>JANPGT010000510.1:0-4915 GCA_031424135.1 Chitinophagaceae bacterium | reverse complement strand
CGTTGCAGCACACCCGCTACCTGGTTATCATCGGCAGAGCAATGAATAAACCCTTCGGCCTGCAGCGATGGCGATATGTAAGCCCCCTTTTCTTTTGCAGCTTCCCATTCAGCAGCAGTGGTGACATGATAGATTACCGGCATAATAAATTTTTACAGAATTCTTTTAATGTGATGCTCCAGCATCATTAAATCAACCAGTACCATGGCAGTAACTGCTTCCAGCACTACCGGTACGCGTAAGGCAATACAAAGATCGTGACGGCCTTTTACGGAAAAAGTTTCCACCGCATCTGTTTCCCAGTTAAGCGTTTGCTGTTCTTTGGGGGTAGACGAAGTAGGCTTTACCGCAATCCTGAACACCAGTTCATTGCCATTGCTGATACCCCCCACTATGCCACCTGCATGATTGGTGCTGGTTTTACCGGTTTTGTCTGCAATAGGGTCGTTGTGATCTACCCCAAACATTTTAGCAGCAGCAAAGCCGGTACCAAATTCTATTCCCCGGATGGCAGGTATGGCAAATACGGCATGGCTGATCAGCGACTCTGCTGAATCAAAAAATGGTTCTCCCAGGCCAACAGGCAAACCGTTTACACGGCATTCTACAATACCGCCGATAGAATCTTTCTGATCGATGGCTTTTTGCAGGCCTTTTTCCAAATCTGTTTCACCACCAATTTCAAGGATAGTAGACAACACTTTTATCTGTCCCAGTAATTTCTTTGCAATAACACCCACTGCTACCAGGCACACCGTTAGCCTTCCACTGAAATGTCCGCCGCCCCTGAAATCTTCATAGCCACCAAATTTGGCATGGGCTACAAAATCTGCATGGCCGGGCCGTGGTACTGCACGCTGTTTTTCATAATCACCGCTGCGGGTATTTTTATTTTCAAAGAGAATGGTAATGGGCGCCCCGGTAGTTTTTCCGTTAAACACCCCGCTTTTAAAGATCGGCAGATCGTCTTCCTTGCGCGGTGTAGTGCCCTTCTGTGTACCACCCTTTCTTCTTTCAATGTCTTCCAGGAAATCTTCCACAGACAATGATAATCCCGCCGGGCAACCATCAATATTGACGCCTGCAGATTCGCCGTGCGATTCTCCGAAAATATTTACCCTGAATATTTTTCCAAATGAATTCATACATGATAATTCCGCAAAAGCGGAATGATTTACCTGGTTTGCAATACAAAAATTATTGACAGCGGTTGCTTTGTTACCGGGTGCACAGGTTCCTTAATGGCCATTAAATGAAACCTTGCGGAAAACAACAGCAGCCAATCTTCTAAAGTACGAAAGTACCAGGGATAAGGCTGCTCAAAATTTCTTTTCATCCCGTTCCAGCTGCCCGGCTTCCAGCCAGTTGCATAATCGTCCGTTGCTGCAACAGTCAATGGATGCAGGGTCTGAATAAACAATAACCCTTTTGCTGCAAGAAAGTTGGGTACCGCATTAATCAATGCCTCTGTATCTTCCTTGTCTATCAATGCAAAATTGATAACAGCTGCATCAAAAGGCTGCGGGGTAAGGGTAGTGCCATTTGCTAATTCGTTGTAAGAAACGGTTTCGTAAAAGTCGCCGTCTTTTGCAATGGCATTATCAACCAAAGCGGCCACCGCATCTACGCCATACGCCTGTTTCCCCTTTGCACGCAGGGTCCTGGTCAGCCAGCCTTCGCCGCAACCAATATCCAGCACTTTATGGTTGCCATAACTGCAAACAGTGTCTACAATAGCATTGTTGGTAACCAGTATGCGGCTTTCCAGGTCGGCATTATCAATGGTAGCAATCCAGTTGCCTGCGTTTGCCTGCCATGAATCCAGTATTTGCTGCGATTGGGACATCTTTATTTTGACTAAGGTTGCGGCTGTCTGAACCCGGCCTGTTTATTTCACTAATCCACCCAGCTGTTTCAAATGCTCATAAAAATCAGGGTACGATTTATTGATGGCATCTGCTTCGGCTATCACTACTTCACTATCTGCCTTTAAACCTGCCACTGCACACGCCATGGCAATGCGGTGGTCGTGCCTTGAATGCACCCTGGCGCCTTTTATGCCCGTTCCGCCTTTAATCAGCATCAGGTCGTCCTGCAGGGTAATCTCAATACCCATCTTCCCAAATTCTTCCTGCAGCGTAAGCGCACGGTTACTTTCTTTATGGGTTAACCTGCCGGCCCCTTCAATGGCCGTGGTGCCATTGCAACAGGCGGCCAATGCTACCAGCGGCGGAAACAAATCCGGGCAATCAGTAGCATTAAAATGGAAGGCCTTTAAAGGCAGGGGTCTCAATTCGATTTTCGACGGTTCAATGGAAATACCGGCACCACAATCCATCAGCGCCTGTAACACTGCCCTGTCTGCCTGGGTAGAATATACATCCAGTCCTTTAACCGTAATATTGCCCGCAATAGCGCCTGCTACCAGCAGGAAGGCGCCACCGCTCCAGTCGCCCTCAACGGTGTATTCGTGAGTCGTCAGTCGTGAGTCGTGAGTGGGTTCCGCGGCGAAGTAAAAGGATTCGTAGTTGCGGTTCTCCGGTACTTTCAGGCCAAACTGCTTCATTACGTTCAGCGTAAGATCTATGTAAGGCCGGCTTTTTAAATTAGTAACGGTAATGGATACATCGCTGGCGCCTGATCCTGCATAGGCCATCAGCAAACCTGTAAGAAACTGTGAACTCAACGACCCGTCGACCGTAATATTCTGCGGTTTTACCGGCCCTTCTATCACCAGGGGCAGTTTACCATTGTTGCTTTTAACTTTCACATTCAGCAAAGGCAGTACTTCATCAAAAAAATCCATGGGCCTTACTGCCAGGCTGCCACTGCCGTTGATGGTCACCTGCTTTTCGCTCAGCGCCACCAGCGGGGTAAACATACGGATGCTCAGTCCGCTCTCTCCGCAATTAATTTCGTCCGAAACCGGAACCACTCCCCTGCTGTTAATTATTAATTGTTCATTATCAATTATCGCTTCCGCCCCCAGCCGCTGTACAATATCCATCGCCGCTTTATCATCGTTTGAATGACCGGGATTGTGAATAATACTCTTTCCCTTTGCTACCAATGCAGCCGCGCAAGCCCTTTGCATAGAGCTTTTGGAAGCCGGCGCCTGTATGCTGCCTGATAACTGAGATGGTTGAATTGTTGCAATCATACCCCTGGCCCCTAAAGGGGAATTTAAAGTTCGCTAATAATGCTTTGTAAATCTTTCAATGAAATAGACTTCACGATACCCTTCCCTATTTTTTCCAGCAGTACATAGCTGATGCCTGTATTTACTTTCTTCTTGTCCTTCTGCAAAATGTCAAAAGCTTTTGCCTTATCAAATTTAGTATAAGTGGGCAATCCGTATTTCGACAGCAGTGCCACTACCCTTTGTGTTTGTTTAAACCCGGTGAGCTGTTCACTGATATGGCAGGCATAGGTGCTGCCAATGGCCACCGCCTGGCCGTGAGAAAAAGCATACATGTTTTCAATGGCATGCGCCAGTGTATGTCCAAAGTTCAGCAGTTTGCGTTCACCGTTTTCAAACTCATCTTTCTGCACCACTTTGGTTTTTAAAAGCGCATTGCGCTGCACCAGTTCGCAGAGCAATGTTTTTTTGGTTTGATACTTTTTCAATGAATTGTTTTCCAGCTCCTGAAACATGGCCGCATCTTTAATGCAGGCATGTTTAATGATTTCTGCAAAACCATTCTCCCATTCAGACTGGGGCAGCGAATTCACAAAAACCATATCGTGCAAAATGAAAGCCGGCTGGCGGATGACACCCACCATGTTTTTATAAACACCCACATCAATACCGTTCTTACCGCCGATGCTGGCATCCACCATCGAAAGAATGGTAGTAGGAATAAATCCAAAACGGATACCGCGCATGTATACTGACGCTACATAGCCGGTCAAATCGGTTATCACGCCACCGCCCACTCCTACCAGGGTTGACTTGCGGTCGGCCCCCATTTCAATCAATTGGAGAATCAGGTTATCTACAGTGGACTGTACCTTGTGCTGCTCTCCTGCTTTTATAACAATTGTCTTCCAGCTTTTGAAACGTTTGGTATGCGCGTTAAAAACATTTTCATCGGTGACAATAAATGTGCTGGCCGGATCGGTAATTTCTTTTAAATGACTGATGCCATTGGCCAGGTAGTAGTCTACCGAGGAGTTGGAAAACCGGTAAGTCTTTTTACCCCCAACCTTACCCCCAGCCCCTAAAGGGGTGTTGCTAACGTTCATATTATATGATATCGTTTTAAAAATAGAATAACACTTATACCCAACTCTGTGTATGCCACAGTAGATTTGCAGCCACCCAACTACCGGATATTGTACAAAACAGATAAAGTATCTCCAATCTAAGTTCCCCCTCCAGGGGGACAGGGGGTGTCTTAACTATTCATCACTTTATTTTGGTGATTGATACTTTCCATGTGCACTGCATCCAGGTATTTGGTAATAAATTCTTTACCCAGGCCCAGTTTTTCGCCACGGTTGAAAGCCCTTTCCAGGATTTCGTTCCAGCGGTTGGTCTGCAGGATGGTGATATTATTTTCTTTTTTGTATTTACCAATCTGGTCAGCAATTTTCATGCGTTGTCCCAGTATCTGCATCATTTCATCATCCAGGTGGTTGATTTGCTGGCGCAGTTTTTCCAGTGCCGCATGGTAGGCCTCAGAGTTTACGTCCTCTTTTCTCCATACAATGGCATCCAGCATTTCAGCCAGTTTCTCCGGGGTCACCTGCTGTTTGGCATCGCTCCAGGCATTGTCAGGATCAATGTGGCTTTCTATCATCAGGCCATCAAAGTCAAGATCGATGGCTTCCTGCATAACTTCCTGCAGAATATCGCGGCGGCCACAGATATGAGAAGGATCATTGATCATCATCATGTGCGGGTTACGGCGCT
>JANPGT010000509.1:0-3692 GCA_031424135.1 Chitinophagaceae bacterium | reverse complement strand
CGCAGGCATTGAGGCCGAAGATGTGGCAAAACGTTTGATAGACTATGGTTTTCACGCACCTACCATGAGCTTCCCGGTGCCCGGTACCATAATGATTGAGCCGACAGAAAGCGAAGACAAAGCTGAGCTGGATCGTTTCTGTGATGCAATGATCAGCATTTACGAAGAAATAAAAGCCATTGAAAACGGACAGTCAGACAAAACAAACAACCCGCTGAAAAACGCCCCGCATACCCAGTGGACCGTTTGCAGCACTGAATGGAACCAGCCCTACTCACGTGAAACCGCAGCCTTCCCGCTGGCCTACACCGTAAAAAATAAATTCTGGCCCAGCGTTTCCAGGATCAACAATACACATGGCGACCGCAATCTTATCTGCACCTGCGAACCGATGGAAAGTTATATGAGCTGATGATTATCATCAATATAAAAACTAAAAACCCTTCTGCTACGAAGGGTTTTTAGTTTTTATAAGGGGCAGATGAATAATACCTGCCATCAATTCATTGTGCCAGGGCCTATTTTACCCTTTCGGTTTCAGCAAAATATATTTATAAGACGTATTGTAAGCCGCATCTATAAAAGCCAGCATACTTTGCCACTTCTCTTTCGCAATATTTGCCTGCTTATATACTTTTGTCAGTTTAAGTACTACCTGGCCGCCTTCTTCCCTGGCATCGCAGCTGAATTTACCCGTTTCATTCTCTACGTTCGAATTCAATTCGCTGATGCCGGCAGCGGTGTAGCCTTCCGGAATTTTAAAGTTGATAGTCCAGCTGATGGTTCTTGCATAACCAACACTGATATCCAGTTTCCTGTCACGCTCATCTTTCTTTACCTGCATTTGAGGACCGATAAGCCCGGTAAGATTCACCAGGTATTTTTTTCCTGCTTTTCTCACCTGGCCGGGCAATTCAAAATCTTCAGTAAACACCAGATCTTTTTTCTTTTCTGAACGCCCATCGCTGGCTATTTTAAAATCAGTAAATTTTACTTTCTGTTTAAATTCTTTTTCCAGCTCTTCTTTTACATAATCGGGCTTGGCTTTTTTATATTCATCCCTGATGGCCTTCACAGATTTTTCATACTCATCCTGTTCACGTGCTTTCATCCTGTCTACCGGGGCTTCGCCGCCGTAGTATTTATAATCATCCAGCATATACGTGGTAAAACGCATAGTACCGGCAATATTCGCTGCTTTAATCAAACCGGTGTACTGGCTTGTTCTTGAAACGATAGCGGTATTAAAGTCAGATGACAGCGAAGCATTGATTGAATAGCTTACCAAATTATCTGCCGCTGCAGCGTTGGGCAGTACAAAAGGCTTTATTTCCTGGGTGCGTTTTCTTTTATCAGGTTCACTTACAATATAGGCTTCATTGCCCAATAGTGCAGGCACCAGTTCGCCCGGCAGCGAATGATCGGAACAGTTAAAATACAGCTGGTCGCCCACTTTAATGGCATAGCGTATCTCGTCATCAAACAGCACATCTTTCAGTTTTCCGATAGCATTGTTACTGCTTATAACCAATTCATTTTTTATATTATGCCGGGTGAGCAGCAATGAAAAAACAAATGCAAACCACCTGTCGGGCAGGTAACTGCTCCGGAAAACCACCTTATTGCGGATAATAAAATAAGCGCTCTTTGTAAACTGCTGATCTGACCAGTCTTTGGCCCCCAGTTTCTTCAATTCTTCCTGGCAGGTGTAATACAATGCATATGCACCGCCCGGATCTGACCAGTTGGCGCCGGCAGCGGCATAATTTTCATACGCCCTCAATGCCAGTTCTTCTTTATTAAATCCGCTTTTCAATTCGCCTTTTCCACCAATCATTAATCCTTTTACATTTTCACTGTTGGCATAAATAACCTGGAATTTCACCATGGGGTAAACAAGAAAACGGTTCACAAAATTAATGTCCTTTTCCACCCCCCTGTCCCGGTCTGTGAAAACGTAACGGAAAAAATCCTTAGCATCTGAATTCTCTTTTTTAAACTCCGGTGCACCGTTTACTGAAAGGGATTTAAAAAAAGATTTATCATCAGTTTCAATATCAATTTCATTGTACATCAGGGGGTAACCTTTGCTGCAGATTTCGTATTGCGGATCGAACTCTACATAGCCCGAGCCCCTCACATCCAGCTTACTTTTGGTGTAAGAGGCATATTCCAGGATATCGCCGGGTTCAAGATTGGGAATGGCTACTTTATAATACCTTGACTGTGCCCCGGAGGTCTGGTCAAAAAAGCTTTTGAAAAATTCGGGTATATCGGTGGCAGATTCCAGTTCCACGGCTTCTTTCAGATCAATCGATACCAGTTCTCCCCCCGCCTTTACAATACGGGCCACAAAGCCATCCTCTTTGGCGCTGTAGCGGAAATATATTTCTGAAAAAGCCTGTACCGAACTTCTATCGCGCAGCTGAATTTTAAACCTTACTTTCTCAAAGAAAAAAACATTTTTCTGCCGGGGCGAAAAAAAGCCACCACTGTTTTTCTTATCAAACAGGATGCTGCGCTTATAGCCCATTACCACCGCCGACTCCTCATTCCATTTAGCAGGGGTTTCCTTAACATCAAAAGCCGCCGCAGGTTCGGTCCAGATAAATTTTGCATTGGCTTCTATATTGTCCAGGAATTCTTCGTCAATAAAATCCTGCGCAGCCGCTGTATTACACAGCAGGCAGATTATTAAAAAGCTGGCGCCTGCCAGCAATTGCTGAAAGTATCTTCTCATACCAGGTATTATTTTTTTGTAACGCTTAGTAAGTATTTGCTGAATTCTTTAATGGAGGTGAGAAATTTTTTCCAGTTCTCAAAATCAGTTTTTTTAATAATACTGTTTTTAATGACGATTTGCTTTTTCAGGGAGATCCTGTTACCGGTAACGGTGTACTCGCCTTTAAACCCATAACCTTCATAGCTCATTTCCACTTTCTCCGGCACGTCTACAAATTTTGTGTCGGCAGGGATGGTGAGCGTTATCTCATCTTCGTAGGTCATTACATCATCAAAATCGTAGCCCCCTACCCGCTGTTCATCGGGCATGAACCGCTCCAGGGTTTTAGGAAAGAAGTCGATGCTAAGGTATTTATCGCCCGAAATACTGTTCACATAATTGCTTAAATCTACATCTCCTTCAATGGTCACGGGGAGGTCACGGTTTTTTAAATCGCTGGTTTTAATATTAGCAGCCTGCATATTATCGTTGCCAAATGCAAGAAAATCGTTTAAAAACTCTTTTTGTGAACCAATGGGCAGATCCTGGTAAGACTGGTGAAAATCTTTGCGCTCGTTACCGGTAAGCACAACTTTCATTTTACCGGTCAGCAGTTCACTGGTCAATACAAAATCAGCCTTTGTAAATATTTTGTGATCATTGCCGGTGGTCAGCGGCACTGTCTTCAAATCGTATTGGGCGCCTTTGGCAATCATGGCTTCCTTACCCTGTATGCGGTAAGCATTTTCTCCAAAAGGTGCATATTTTTCAGTTCCATCCAGGAAATAAGTGGCGCCTTTGAAATAAAGGGTAGTAATAGCGTGGTTATTTACACACAATGCCGGCATCGATTGCTGGTAAGGGATAGACCGGGTGCCTATCCATGTAAAATGCGCGTCGTACCCCGCCATTACCAGCAGTTCAGTAAGCAGGTTGGCCATACCCTTGCAATCCCCAAATTTTTTTGCCA
>JANPGT010000508.1:0-7665 GCA_031424135.1 Chitinophagaceae bacterium | reverse complement strand
TTGCCAATGCAGGGTTCGGATCATATTACTAATCATCTGGAATGGGTAATTATGGTTTTTCTGTTTCAATCGCTAATAGCTTCTATCCGTCTGCGTGCATTCAGTAAGGCCATTATAAAGTCGGCATCTGACAATGTAGTTTCATCTGAGCGTAGCCTTTGTGTAACCTATTATTAACTTTTTAAGCAATTCAATTCGCCCCACTAATTATTACACGGTTATTCCTTTATTCATTGCTTTATCAACCGGATGGTTTCCCGCAGTTGGCCGTTGTTTCCTTCTACCACCAAATGATATATTCCGGCAGACAGAAACTGTATGTTCATTGCAATATGGTTGATACCGGCAGAAAGACTTTCCCGTTGAACTTTAACCAGCGCTGATTTGTTGTCAAACAATTTCAGGAAAATCTGTGATTGATTGCCGGATGTAATAGTGATGCTTAATCGGTCATACACGGGGTTTGGCCAAACAGTAACCACACCAACCTCAGCACAGACTGCCCTGAACACTTTACTGTACTGCACTTTACCCTCCAAATCATATTTGGCAATACGGTAATAGGCAGAGTGCAGGGCCTGGTTGTCGGTAAAAGCATAGTTTGTTTCACTGCCGCCAGTCCCTTTTGCAGGCAGACTGCCTATTGCATTCCAGTGAATATTATCGGTGCTTCTTTCAATCCCAAAGCGGGAGCTATTGTGTTCCGGCGGGGTCTTCCATGTTATCAATACCAGGGAATCAGTGCACGAAGCCGCAACAGAAATAAAATGCACCGGCAGCGGACTAAGATCTATTGAATCATCAGCAGCCGTTATACCGGGCAGAACGGACAAATGCATAAAAAAAAGTCCCCTGTCGCTGGCAGCCCAAAGGTTATCGCCAACTATGTCCAGTTTCCAGGTAAAAAAGTTGTGTAAAATACTAAACTGGACAAATGGCTGGAGAAGCGCATCTTTTTTGATGTAGTAAAACAGGGAACTATTACTACTGCCATCAAATATATACCTTGATGAAAGCAATGCCTGTTTTGCGTTCACTATAAAACTGGCCCCGGTCACAAGCCTGTCGCCGAAAACACTCCAGCTAAGACCTTTATCAGTACTCATATAAAAAAAGCCGGTTTTTCCAGGCAGGAACAAGGTGTCGTGTACAGAGATAATATCAAAAGCTGCTTCATTGACACTGATCGGATTGGTCAAAAAACGTTCCTCCCAAGTGGTTGAACCAGGGGCCAGATAATCATACAGGCCATTGGCAATGGTGCCGGCCACGAGTGTATTGCTGGTGCCGGTAATGGAATTGACATTTGTACTCAAGGCGGATAAGCCTTTGCTGAATGCGAGCCAATGGTTTCTGCCAGGAGTATCTAATATGTAAATTGAATTGGCGCCAGTTCCAAAGGTAGCTGCATAAAGATTACCCCTGAACAGGCAGAAATCAGACACCGACGGGGTTATGCCTGCAGAAATGTCCTGCCACGTAGCACCTCCATCAACACTTTTAAAGACACCTTTCGAGGGAGATGCGGCGTACAATTCATTATTATAAACGGCAATATTGTCAATGATGGAACTATCCGGTGAAAGTCCGGGAACAGCGGTGGTTGAACTCCAGGTTTGTCCCTTGTCCTGGCTGACATATATAACATTTGTGCCACCGGCGTACAAGGCATCGTCTTTATGAAAAAGCGTAAAAATATTGGAGGGTGGCAATTGCACCACCCTTGTCCATTGTGAAAACGCAGGACAAAAAAAGAGGAACAATAAAGGTAGAAACAGGTATTTCATAAATGATTTTTGTTGGTCATTGAATGGGAATTTAATTTTTCAGTATCTGCGCAGTTTTTTTCATTTGCCCTTTATTCCATTCAACTAATAAATGATACATACCTTTTGCCAGGCTGCTCATATCAATAATTAGCCGGTTGGCGCTGCCAGAAATGCTGCCAGTTTGTTGTTTCACCAGAGCGCCCTTGTTGTCGAAGAGCCGAACAAGGGCAGTTGAGTTGCCGGCTTCCACAATGTTGATGTACAATTTATCACTGACTGGATTTGGGTATACTGTGAAAACATCAAGCGCTATACAGGAGCTGCGGACAATACTGCTATAATGAATGGCCCCATTTAAGTCGTGCTCGGCAACGCGGTAATAACCGTCCTGTAAAGGGTTGTTGTCCTTAAACGAATAGGACGCCTCTTCTGCGCCGTTTAGGCCCGGAGGCAGTTGACCGATGGCCATCCAGTTGTTACCATCATCACTTATTTCAACGGAATAATGCTGAATATTTTGCTCTTGTGCTGCTTTCCAATTGATCACAACTGTATTGCTTTCACATTTGGCATTGATAGCAACAAAATGAACGGGAAGTGCTAGGTTGGCACTGAACAAAGTAAATCGCCCCGGAGAAATGATATTGCTTTTTTCCACAAAGTTTGCGGTGGTATTTCTTCTGTTAAGTCCAAGGGGGTTCCAATTGCCTGTATCATCACTTTCAAAAAGCGAAAGCGAATTCTCCGGCAAGCCATTTAATTCTCCATCAGTGTACTTGAATGCAAGCGTGGCATTAAGGGCAATATTGTTGGCCGGAAAAATCTCGTAGTAACGCTGTATACTGCTACTGTTATCAATGTTATTTACTTGTGGCTTGTGCCCGCGGTGAATGGTTGTGTTCCCCAGGTTCTGTGTTGCCGTTATAAAAAGTCCCAGGTTGCCGGGGTTTACCTGGGTAGGGCCATTCAGGTCTACAGTCCGCAACACCTCACCGCCATTGGCGCCGGTTACCCTGGCTGAATCATTTTCGTTTGTGATAACACCGGTGGTACCAAGGTCAATGTTAAAAGTATTCAGGTCGAGAAAACCGGCTATAAAAAGGAGATCGTCCGTTATACTGATGGGCCGCAGCAGCAGTACGAATCCATTGCCCGATTTATTTACTTCCATCTCGCCAAACTGTATCGCCTGTGCGCCACCGATTGAATTCGGGCCATTACCTGTGAACCTGACCGTGCTTGTGCCGGCATCAAAACTTCCGTTATTGATAAAGCTGGTATTATTCAGTGTCAATTGAACCGGGCCTGACATTGATAGTTTTGCACCCTGTGTGATGGCAAGCTGTGCCAGGACAGCCTGTGTTGCAAAAACAGTTAACAGGAAAAGTAGTGTTGATTTCATAAATCATTTTTTTAGTCGTCTCAAGAGCGTTTTTTTCTAGTAGTGCCAATAAATGACTGGTTATCTAACTGCTGGTCAAATGCGAAAATCAATTGCATCAGCGCTGCGATGATTTGTGGGTCCACCAGGCGGGCACCATCCCCTGCAAATTTGCCTGTGATGTCCTGTACCAATAAAAGCGTGTCATCCGTAAATGAAGCTTCAAGGGTTTTCATAGTTGCCCGGAGTTCGTCATGGCCTTTTCTGCCCGAAGCGGATGCAGTAACTAAAGCCACGGGCTTACCCGAAAAATGCGTTGTTGAAAAACACCACTCCAATGCATTCTTTAAACTTCCGGGTAAACTGAAAATATATTCAGGCGTAAAAATCAGCACACCATCCGCAGCCGCTATTCGTTGCCTGAAGGCAACCACTTCCGGTGGTGGATTTTCAGTATCCAGGTCAGGGTTAAAATGCGGAAGCCTGCCTAATGCTTCATAGTAGCTTATTTCAAAAACGCCTGTCGCAAGGCTTTCTATTTCCTGCATCAGCCGCAGGTTTGCAGATTGGGTTTGCAGGCTTCCGACAAGCGCGACAACTTTTTTTATTGCCATGGTCATTGATTACATATTTCCGGCTGCTGAGTGAACAAATAATGTGCTTTGCCCAATGGCAAGAAGTGCAGGCGCCATCCATGGTTCCCATTCTTGTTTTACCAGAGTTCTTCTATTGTCATTGGCCGCCGCAATTATTTCTTTTCAAGGGCCAGTACTCTTTTTTGCAAATCTGCATTTTGGATTTTCAGTTCAACAATTGTTTGTTGCTGCTCCTGCATCGCTTTCACCAGCGGCACCACAAATTCTGCGTAGCGAAGGCCATACATGTCATTTTCATTCCTGGGCTTGTCTACGCCGCTGAAATCATATCCAATTGTTTTGGCCGACTGTTCAACTTCCTGTGCAACAAAGCCGGAAAAGACCTTCGTCTCATTTTCTATTGCGGCCTGTTTGGCCTGTGTGTTTGTTGCAACGGCAAGACCCAATCTTTGATTGATACCATTAATATCTAATTGGTAGGTTACAGGCCTTAGCTTCATGATGAAATCAAGACCTTTCACGCCTTCCTGTATATTCTTTTTGTACCGTCCGTCACTCAGATTGGTATAACCCACTATACCGCCAATAGAACTCGTTGTGGAATTGCCAAACCTCACCTGGTTACTCGCGGTACATCGTGCCAGCCGGCCTACTGCTACGCAATTGGTTAAATCGTTCGCAAGTGCATCAGCGCTTGCGCCAACAAAAACGTTAAAAGTGCCATTGCTGAAATTTTGGCCAGCGCCTGTGCCGAGCGCAGTATTTTGATTACCTGTACTGTTTGTAAACAAGGCGCGGTCCCCGACGGCAGTATTATCGGCCCCGGTAGTGTTGAAGTGGAGTGAATTGTCGCCAACTGCAGTGTTGAAAGTCCCTGTAGAATTGGCACTGAGTGCTGAAAAGCCAGCCGCCGTATTTGCAAAACCCGTGGTATTTGCAGTCAGCGATTCAAACCCGATGGCAGTATTATTGACCCCAGTAGCATTAAACTTAAGAGACAAAGAACCAATAGCAGTATTAGAACTTGCTGTGGAGTTGAATGCCAGCGCTCCAAAACCGACGGCGGTATTGTCATGCCCGGTGTTGTTTGAAAAAAGCGCCTGATCGCCTATCGCAGTATTAAAATTACTGTTGGCTGAGAAAAGGGAAAGATTGCCGATAGCTGTATTGCTGGTGCCGGTAATATTGGATGAAAGGGCATTAAACCCGATGGAGGTATTACTGTTTCCTGTTGTATTGGCAAACAGAGACCCAAAGCCAACGGCCGTGTTAAAGCCGCCGTTCTGGTTTGAAAAAAGTGATTGGTAACCCAATGCAGTATTCTTGGTGCCGGTGGTATTTGCGAACATGGACTTGGAGCCGATGGCTGTGTTGAAAGAAGCTTCGTCGGGCGCCGGATTGCCAAGTCCGTTATTAAACAGCGCCGAATCGCCGACCGCTACCAGGTTGGTACTAACCCTATTAGATAATAATGCGCCGGTACCAATGGCAATATTGCTAAAGCCCGCGGTGTTGGCGCTACCGGCCCTCAATCCCCAGAATACGTTGCCGGTCAGGGGATGAAGTTCACCTGCCTGAATATTATTGACACGAAAATGTAAGGCTTGATTATCGGTACTGCCAATAAACTGCAGCGCAGGATCGATGCCATTGTTTCCAGTGAGATTCCATCCAGTACCACCAGCCGAAACAGGTTGAAAATTGGGTGCCACTGCTGTGCCGATGTTGACTTTTAACTGATTGGTTTGATTATCATAGACCAGCAAGCCATTGCCCGGGCTAGTAATGACATTGATCCCGGCTGTATTCATCCGGGGTATCAATAAGCCCTTGTTTGCACTGGTAATATCAAGCGCTGCTGAAGGGTCAGGGACCGCTGTTCCAATACCAACCACCTGCGAAAACGACGCATAAGTAATGGTCATTAACAACAAAAACGAGCGTAATTTCTTTTTCATGATTTTTTGATTTAATAAGTTGTAATAAATCAGCCTTCTCCTAAAGCCACTTCCATTTGATCCAGTCTTTCTATCTCATCAACGTTGGGCGCTTTATATGGTTTCGTCTGCTAATTATTTGGCGTGCCACTGGCTATCCAGCAAAGGAGGGTATTCTTATCCTGCGCTCGCAGGCTGCTGCCTTTAGGCATTGCGCCCGACGAAACAGCAGTTTTGATAAGCACAGCAGCATTACTGGCCTGTGAAAAATCAGTCAGCGCTCCAGGGCCGTTACTGCTTCCATTGGCGTGACAGCCAGCCGTGGCACAATTAGCCTGGATGATGGGCAGTACCCCTGCGGCAAAATGGCTGTCAATCCCGCTACAATCCGTTTTAGGCGGAGCAGCCGTGTTTCCACCATATTTTTTTGAACAGGAATAAATGAGAAAAAGGGCCGCAATAATCGATAACAGGAATATCTTTTGCATAAAATGATGTATAAATTGTTATCAGCACTATAGAACAAGGTTGTCCTGTCATTCGCGCTGTTTTTCAGATAAAGAGCTATTGCTACTTTTTGAATTCAATTTTTAAAAAATTGCCGCCAGCATCAGACTTGACATGATAATGCGTGTTTCCCATGTCCAGTGTAAACCAGTAAATGGTGCCCTCCCCATTTACTATCTCATGGATGATAATGTCCGTGGCGTTGGCAAAACGCCGTTCAAATGATCTCACTACGGGTAGTGGCAAGGCATTGAAAAGAATATCCCTTACCGTACCGAGTAATTCGCCTTCTCCGGTGAAATAGGCAACAAATAAGTGTTCAAACCAAACAAATCTTGCCTGTTGAAACTCGCCGTCTCTTCTCCAATGAACATTGGTAGCACCTTTAAATTCCCTGTTGAAAGTTTCTGCGGTTCTATTGTTAATCCCTGGCCCGTCGTGGGCAAATACCGGTGGTAAACAAACCGTAAAAAGGATGGCGAATAAGAAAAATAGCTTGTTCATACGAGCGTTTTTTAATCGTTGTTAAATCGTTGTTGAAGGAATTGGTTTGAATGATGTCCCGGGTTTACTGACCCTGTTTCACCTTTATAATGAATGCAGGCAGTAGTCCATGCGCTTCCCTGTGGGTATTGATAACGGAAGTTGAATCTTTCGCCTGCGATAAACAAAGCACCACACCTGATTTTTCATCAACCCAATAGTTGATAAAGCTGACGCCGTACTTTCCCTGTACCTGAAGGTCCTTTTGGTGAGCGCCGGCAACAGCGTCGGCAGTCACTTTGCCTGCGCCCAATTCGTGTACATCAAGAAAGAAATTGTCATCGCTGCCTGTAGCTGCCTCGGGTCCATCTTTTACTTCGTAGATTCGTTCCGGCATCAGGCCGTGGGCTTCTGCATGTGTTTTTCGGATAGCGGCGGTGTCAGGGGCCGATGATAAGCAGTACACCAATCCCGCCTTTTCATTAACCCAAAATTTCTTAAAGTCAACACCGTATTTCTTTTCAGCAAGAAGATCTTTTGAGTGCGCCTTTGCGACGTCGTCAAAATTTACCATGCCGGGCTGCAGTCGATGAACGTCTATAAAAAGGCGAGGTGTTTTGGCGACATGCAATATTGTTTGCCTGGCGACTGTTTGTGCCTTTAGTTCTACAAAGACGAGCGTGCAGAGGGCGGTGGCGGCTGTGAAAATTAATTTGTTCATTGTATTTCAGGATTTAATTATTGTTATTTTTTAATAAATTATGATCGCGGGACATGGATAGGAGATGGCTACTATTTAGCTCAGGGTAGTTTGTGGTTGTGCGGTGCAAAAATTCCTTCTGAATTGTCCAATCCCACCCACACATGCAATGTCCATAAGTGAAACTCCGTATTGATTTCCCATACATCACCTGATCCTGTAAAACCCTCCGGCACTGGTGGAGGACTGTTTAAATCTGCTATGGGTGTTACGTATTCTACGGCAACCAGTT
>JANPGT010000507.1:0-2289 GCA_031424135.1 Chitinophagaceae bacterium | reverse complement strand
TCCATACGCAGTGTATGCAAAGGTGTACGTCCCTGTTTAATTTCTTCTGAACGTGCAATCTCAGCACCACCCAGACGACCGCTGGCTTTAACCTTGATACCTTCTGCACCCATACGCAGGGCAGAGGCAATGGCCATCTTGATAGCACGTTTGAAATTGATACGGTTCTCAATCTGCTTGGCAATGGTATCAGCCACAATCATCGCATCCAGTTCAGGACGGCGTATCTCAAGAATATTGATCTGCACATCGTCTTTTCCGGTCAGCTTCTTCAGCTCTTCCTTAATACGATCCACTTCTCCACCACCTTTACCGATAATTATACCGGGCTTGGAAGTATGAATAGTGATAATGAGCTTACCCAATGTGCGCTCGATAACAATTTTGGAGATGCCTCCCTTGTTAATACGGGCAGTCAGGTAAGTGCGGATTTTTGTATCCTCGATCAGCCTGATTGGAAAGTCTCTCTTATTTGCATACCAGTTGCTTTCCCATCCGCGGATGATGCCTAACCTGTTACCAATAGGATTTGTTTTTTGACCCATATCCGTTTTATTAGTTGATTAGTTATATTATTTTTTGTCTGCTATTACTTTTGTATCTACAATCACTGTTACATGGTTGCTGCGTTTACGTACACGGTAACCACGGCCCTGGGGCGCAGGACGCATACGCTTCAGTGTTCTTGCGCCATCCACAAAGATGGTCTTTACCACCAGTCCGCCTTCATCGCCATTTTCGTTCTTCTGTTTCCAGTTGTTGATGGCAGATAAAACCAGCTTACGCAAAGGAGTAGATGAGTGCTGGGGATGAAATTCAAGAAAAGCGATTGCCTTCTCTACATTCAGTCCGCGAATCTCATCAGCCAGCAAACGCATTTTGCGTGGCGACGTGGGATAATTTCTAAGTTTAGCTACTGCTTCCATTATTATAGTCTTTGTTCGTCAGTCGTCAATCGTCAATCGTGAATAACTCACGGCTGATGTCTCACGTCCAACGGAATTATGCGATTTTTTTACTTGAGTGTCCTTTAAAGTTGCGGGTTGGTGCAAACTCACCCAGTTTATGGCCTACCATAAACTCTGTTACATATACGGGAATGAATTTATTACCGTTATGAACCGCAAGTGTGTGACCTACAAAATCAGGCGTAATGGTAGAACGGCGGCTCCATGTCTTAATAACACCTTTCTTGGCTTTGCCTTCATTTAGTGCCAACACCTTTTTTTCAAGATGTTCTGCTACGTAAGGACCTTTTTTAATTGAACGACCCATTGTATAAATTTGAAAATTTGAAAATGTGGAAGTGTGAAAATTCCACCGTCAAAGTCTATTTATTGTCTGAGCAAATATGGAATTCATTTTCACATTTCCACACCTGCCCATTTACAGATTACTTGGCTATTTTCTTGCCGTCTTTTCTCTGGATAATCAGTTTATCGCTGCCCTTTCCTTTAGTACGGGTCTTCAATCCTCTCGAATACTGACCGTTCCTGCTGCGGGGCTGACCACCTGAAGCCTTACCTTCACCACCACCCATCGGGTGATCTACAGGGTTCATGGCAACACCACGTACCCTTGGCCTGATACCTCTCCAGACATTACGGCCGGCCTTACCCATGCTCTGCAAACTATGGTCGCTGTTGCTAACCACACCTACAGTTGCAAAACAGTTAATCAACACTTTTCTCAATTCACCACTTGGCATTTTTAATACACCATACTTTTCTTCCTTATTGCTTAACTGTGCAGAAGAACCGGCGCTTCTTGCTATTTTACCTCCCTGGGTTGGCTGCATTTCAATATTGTGCACCATGGTACCCAAAGGCATGTTTTTCAACTGTAAAGCATTCCCGATTTCAGGGGCAACACTGTCACCGCTTATAACGGTAGCACCTACCTGTAAACCCTGCGGCGCCAGTATATAACGTTTTTCCCCGTCAACATAATTCAGCAATGCAATAAATGCAGTGCGGTATGGGTCGTACTCAATGCTCACCACATTGGCAGGAATATTCTTTTTGTCTCTTTTGAAATCAATGATACGGTACATCTTCTTATGGCCACCACCCATGTAGCGCATGGCCCTTCTGCCCTGCACGTTTCTACCTGCAGTAGTTTTCACCTTTTCCAGCAGGCTTTTTTCAGGCGTGTCGGAAGTTATTTCAGCGTATGCATTACCAACTCTCCAGCGGGTACCGGCGGTCATTGGTTTGTATTTCTTCAGTGCCATTTTCTGTTTTTTTTATTGGCGGATTTTTCAGCTCCGCAGCTATAGTTAATATTGTT
>JANPGT010000506.1:0-5954 GCA_031424135.1 Chitinophagaceae bacterium | reverse complement strand
AAATTTTGTTCCCGTAAGGCCCAGCACATCGCGGAGCACCCAGAGCAGCGGCATATCTGCCGGAACATCTGCCTCATATTCTTTCTGGTTAATGATAAACTTTGCCATAGTGGTAAATTAAATTGTAAGGAAGGATGGGGTAGAAATACAAAAAAGCGTATGTGAAAGTTACGCTTTTTGTATAATAAAAAATATTGTAATGAGTGGTTGACAGACCTGGCGTCAGACCTGCATCAATCTTCGAATTTCCTGAACAGGGAGCTGGCTACGTGGCCGCCAAAACCAAAGGTATTGTTAAGCACATAATTAACCGGCTGCTGAATGGATTTGCCAAGAATAATGTTCAACCCTTCCGGGATTTTTTCATCCAGGGTTTCGGTATTGATGGTAGCCGGTATAATACTATTCTTAATGGCTAATACACTGATAACGCTTTCTATAGCACCGGCGGCGCCCAGCAGGTGCCCCGTCATTGACTTGGTAGCGCTGATGGCCACCGGCAGTGACCCGAATGCTTTTTTTATTCCGTTCAGCTCACTGATATCGCCCAGCGGTGTGGACGTAGCATGCACATTAATATAGTCTACTTTATCTGCGGTAATACCCGCATCTGAAAGTGCTTTGGTGATGCCCAGCCAGGCGCCCAATCCATCCGGCGGCGTGCCCGTCAGGTGATAGGCATCTCCCGCCATACCACCGCCCACCATTTCTGCGTATATGGTAGCACCTCTTTTTTTAGCATGTTCATATTCTTCCAGTATCAGGGCGCCGGCACCTTCACCCATTACAAAACCGTCGCGGTCTTTATCAAAAGGGCGGGAAGCTTTTGCATAGTTCTCATTGTTTTTAGACAATGCCTGCGCAGAATTGAAGCCGCCTACGGAAGAATGCGTGATGGCCGCTTCTGAGCCGCCCGCTACCATAATAGTAGCCTTGCCCAGGCGCACCGTATCAAAAGCGTTGATGATAGCTGTATTGGAAGAGGCACAGGCAGACACCGTGCAATAATTAGGACCGTGCAGTTTATGACGGATAGAGATAACCCCTGCAGCGATATCTACAATCATCTTCGGAATAAAATAGGGATTGAACCTGGGTGTACCATCACCGGTATGAAATTCTCTCAGCTGATCTTCAAAGGTGCCGATGCCACCATTACCCGAGGCCCAGATAACGCCCACTTCGTACCGCTCTTCTTCTGTCATGGACGCAAAATCCAGTCCTGCATCCTTAATGGCGTCGTCGCTGGCAGCAATGGCATACTGCGTGAAGAGATCGTATTTTTTTATTTCTTTTTTATCGATATAAGCCTCTGCGTTAAAGCCCTTTACTTCGCAGGCGAAATGAGTTTTAAATTTAGCGGTATCAAATTTTGTAATGGGTCCCGCACCACTTTTTCCGTCTACTATATTTTGCCAGAACTCGTTGACTGAATTGCCCAGGGGCGTTAAGGCGCCCAGTCCTGTAATAACTACTCTTTTCATAATATAAATGCTGCGATCCTGCCTGATGCCAGGCTGATTGGTTGAAATTAAGGGTGCAATTTATGTAATGAAAGGTATAAAATGTACACAGGGCAGGAGATGGTTGCCCAAACAGCAGCGTAAAGAAGAAAACAAGGCTTAAAAATCAATATTAGACCAGGCCGGTTTATACAATATGTCTTACGGCGGCTTTCAGAAAAGGCAGGGTGGGAAAAGACCTGATGATGCGCAGATCCTGCTTAAAAGAAGTGGCATTGTCCAGAAAAGAAAAGATATCCTGCGGGCGGTTGTTTTTGAACATGCTGGCAAATACCTGGTGTCCCGGCATATAATTATTTGCCAATACGCGTAGTAAAACACTATCGTAAAAATTGAATTTTTTTAATGCCTTGCCCGGCTGAACGGAAGGATGCAGTGTATTGTGCTGCAGGTGCTGTACAATTGACGCGCTTTGCTTCTGGATAAACTGGAAGGTATAGCCGGAGGAGGCTTTTGTCTGACCGCCAGCCGTGCCAATATGGAACATGCCCTTTTCGTACCAGGGAAAAACCGCGTCGGTCATGGGTATTACACCGAACTCTTCTTCTGTTACATGGTAGTCTTTTAGCTGCAACCAATCCTGCAGGTAACTGGCCAGGCCCAGGTTGTACTCATCGGGATGCAGTACTTTGTCTGAAAACAGGGTGTATTCTACCAATGCCTTTGTGGCGGAAAGTGGCAGTACATATACAAAAGTGGTTCCATTGGACTGGCTTACCCTAAAGTCCATCAGCGTGCCTTCGCCGGGTATAAAAAAAGGCGCCGGCGTTTCTATCATCCAGCCTTTGAAATGCTGTAACAGGTGAATGCCACTTTGCGCTGCCACCGCTTCCTGGTTCCATAAAGAATTGAATACACAGCTGCCGGAAAACTGCTGTAATTGTCCGTCTATTATGATTTCTACCTTGTTACCTGCAACCTGTATGTTTCCTGCCATACCCTGTATAATTTCAATACCGGGCTGCCTTTCAATGAGATTAAAACAGTGTGTATAAAAATCAATGCCTCTTATCATTTTATACCGGTAAGGGGCGATATCAAATTTTTTGGAAAATCCATCTGCATGAAACCATAGCTGATCCCATTCCTTGCAAACCACCGGCTCAAAAAAACCAGGCTTGTCTTCCCAGAAACACCAGGTGCGGTCATTGATCTGCTTGGAAGATTTATCTATCAGCAAAATACGTTTGCCTTCAGTAAGGCCGGCATCAATCATGCGCGTCAGCAGGCTTAATCCTGCACAACCCGCGCCAATGAATATATAGTCGTATTGCCGCATTAAGGTGGAAGGTATATAAGAGGAGAAAAGTTGAAGGTAAGGGGTGTAAGGCTATTACTTGTTATTGGACATCACCGGTAAAATAAAAGAACAATGCACATCTCTTACGATATAACACAAACCCTACGCCTTTTACCTTACACCCTAAGCCTTTTGCCCTACGCCGTGCTTTATTTCACGATCCCGTTTTACTTTTTCCCAGTATTTTTTCGCAACATAGAGCATTCCGAAAGACTCTCCTTCTTCTTTTTCCAGGTGCTTATGGTGCATTTTATGCGCCCAGCGTACTGTTTTAATGTAGCGGTTCTCTGAGCGGGTAAACCACTTAATGCGCTGGTGTATAATTATTTCATGCACCACAAAATAAGCAAAACCATAAGCCATAATACCAAAACCAATGGCCTGCAGCCAGTAGATGCTGTAGATGGTGCCAAACAAAATGGTGAAAAAACTGGGTATGGCAAATATGATGAAGAAGGCATCATTGCGTTCAAAAAAGCCGGGCCCTTTTTTATGATGGTCTTCGTGCAGGTACCATAAAAAGCCGTGCATGATGTATTTATGTGTAGCCCAGGAAACAGCTTCCATGATAATGAAAACACCCAGCACGATACCTGTATATGCCAACCAATGCATATGATAAAATTTAAGCAACTTTTTTAAGAATGTCCTGCTCCTCCATCCACTTCTCAACCCTGGGAAAAGCAATGGCGAACCACGAAGTATATTTTTCTGCATGCGATGCCAGTGATTCTTTTATTGCCGCGATGCTTTTGTAACAGTAATCAGCTACCTCATCTTTATCGGGCACAATAATTCCTTCATATACCCCGGCAAACACATGATCAAACTCGTATTCTGTAAGCCCGTTATCAAAATCTGAACGGTAGGTAAATTCAAAGATTTTTTTCAGATCAGCAGAGAATCCCATTTCCTGCTGTAGCCTGGTTTCTGCGGCCAGCAGGGTATCCTGTCCGGGTTTGGGATGACTGCAGCAGGCATTCGTCCACAAGCCCGCGCTATGGTATTTTTTCAACGCACGCCGCTGCAGCAACATTTCACCTTTACTGTTAAAAATAAATACGCTGAAGGCGCGGTGCAGCAGTGCCTTGCGGTGTACCTCCATTTTCTCCATGGTGCCTACCTGCTCATCCTTTTCATTTACCAATATAATATCGTGTGTGCCCAAAGTGTCCATTTTCAGCAAAGTTACAAAAGATAGACTTTCTGCCCGGTTTTAAACCGGCCTGTTCAGATGAGTTTGAGCCTGTTTTTTACACCGGCCCTTATAATTATCAAGGCCTTGCTGTAGTTGGGGATGCGGATGCGCTGATCCAGTATCCTGGCAGGTTGTACTTTTCTTATCTTTTTAAACAAAGACAAATAATATTTATACGCTACATACACCCCAAACCTGGCTTTTACCGGTAGCTGAAGAATACCGGCATAAGAGTCGTTAAAGTCGCGTTGTATATCCTCTTCTATCTTTCTTTTTTCTGCTTCTGTAAAATTATTAAAATCGCAACCCGGAAAATATATCCTGTTCAGCCCATCGTAATCTGCTTTTACATCGCGCAGGAAATTCACTTTCTGGAAAGCCGCTCCCAGCGAGCGGGCAGAACCTTTCAGTTTTTCATATTTCTCTGCATTGCCGCCACAAAATACATAGAGGCACATCAGTCCTACGGTTTCTGCGGATCCATAAATATATTCTTTGTAGTCTTCACAGTTGTACGCCGTATTGCTTAAATCCATCTCCATGCTCTTGAAAAATGCATCAATCAGGTCATAGTCGATGCTGAATTCATTAACGGTTTTTTGAAAACTATTCAGTATGGGGTTAAGGCTGATGCCACGGTCAATGGCTTCATAGGTTTGCTGTTTAAACTGCGCCAGTAAGGTGGCTTTGTCATAGTCGTGGAAAGTATCTACAATTTCATCGGCAAATCTTACAAATCCATAAATATTGAATACGGGTTGCCGCAGGTCGCGGTGCAGCAGTTTAATGGCAGAAAAAAATGAAGTGCTGTATTGCTCCGTGGTATCACGGCTGCAACGTTCACTTACCCGGTGAAACAAGTGCATCATCTTTTAAATTACAGTTTTTAAAGCGTAAACAGTTATTATTCTTCAATCTCAATGCCGGTTCCGGCATCGCCATTTGAAACAGGCTACAAAAGTCTTCCAGTTAGTTATTGAAACATTTTACCACTTCACCTGCCACCACCTCGCCGCTGATAAGTGATGGTGGTACGCCCGGACCTGGTACGGTTAACTGACCGGTATAGAAAAGGTTTTTTACTTTTTTACTTCTGCAGGAGGGCTTTAAAACGGCTGTTTGCATCAATGTATTGGCCAGACCGTAGGCATTGCCCTTAAATGCATTGTATTCACTCACAAAATCACTTACAGAAAATGATTTATTATATACCACATGTTCTTTAATGGGTTCGCCTAAACGCTCTTCCATCCGTTGTACAATGGCATCAAAATAAGTATCGCGCAGTGTAGCAGTGTCGCCCTCCAGTCCTGCCGCAACAGGTATCAATAAAAAAAGATTTTCGTGCCCTGGGGGCGCCACGGAATCATCTGTAACTGAGACCGTACTCATATAAAACATAGGGTTAACGGGCCATTGCTTACTGGTATATATCTCTTCTGCATGTGTTTCAAAGGGCGTATCAAAAAACAAAGCATGGTGCCGCACATTTTTCAAGCGCTTATTCAACCCAACATAATACAGCAGGCAGGAGGGTGCCATTATTCTTTTATCCCAGTAATTGCTGTCATAGGATTGATACTGTGGTTCTAACCACGCCGTTTCTGCATAATGGTAATCAGCAGCTACAATCACAGCGTCTGCGGTCCACTCACTTTTATCTGTAATTACCGTACGTGCTTTTTTCTCTTCAATGACAATATGCTGCACGTTTTGTTCAAAATGAAATTCAACACCCAGGTCTACCGCGGTGTCGTACATGGCTTTTACAATGCTGTACATACCGCCTTCGGGGTACCAGGTGCCGCCCTCTATATCTGCATAATTCATCAGGCTGTACAGTGCCGGTGTATCCTGTGGAAGGGCACCTAAAAACAATACAGGAAATTCAAGCAACTGCTGCAATTGTGGGTTGTTGAAATATTTACCCACA
>JANPGT010000505.1:0-2260 GCA_031424135.1 Chitinophagaceae bacterium | reverse complement strand
TCTCCCGTTAGTGTACCTTTAAAAGAAGTTTTTTACTTACCATAAACGATTGACGATGCAGATTGAAAAGCATATTATAGAAGATCATAACAATCAGCTGCTGGCAGCGCACAAACGGAGTTTTGATTTTACGGCAGCCGGTGTTGCCAACCTCCCTGATATTTTACAAAAGCTGATTGATTTCCAGGTGGCTATTCCCAGCTGGGCCTTGGGCACCGGCGGTACGCGCTTTGGTCGTTTTTCAGGCGGCGGAGAGCCAGGTAATATTGAAGAAAAAATTGAAGATGTTGGTTTACTGCATAGCCTGAATAAATCTGGCGGCGCTATTTCTTTGCATATTCCATGGGATATTCCTGAAAATGTGCAGGCCATTAAAACACTCACGGCGCAGTATGGCCTGGGCTTCGACGCAGTAAATTCCAATACTTTCCAGGATCAGCCGGGGCAGCAATACAGCTACAAATTTGGTTCGCTGCAACACGTTGATAAGAAGGTGCGGCAGCAGGCCATAGATCATAATATTGATGTGATTAAACATGGTATTGCACTGGGCTCAAAATCGCTCACGGTGTGGCTGAGCGATGGTTCCTGCTTTCCCGGCCAGCTAAATTTCAGGAAAGCATTTCAACGCACGCTGGAAGGACTGGAAGCCATTTATGCCGCATTGCCCGCAGACTGGAAAATGTTTGTGGAGTACAAGGCTTTTGAACCTAATTTTTATTCAATGAGTGTGGGCGATTGGGGCCAGTCTTTATTGTACGCCAATAAACTGGGGCCAAAAGCCTATACCCTGGTAGACCTGGGCCATCACCTGCCCAATGCCAATATAGAACAGATTGTGTCTCTTTTACTGGGTGAAGGTAAGCTGGGTGGCTTTCATTTTAACGATAGCAAATATGGCGACGATGATCTTACCGTTGGCAGTATTAACCCTTACCAGCTGTTTTTAATTTTTAATGAACTGGTAGAAGGTATGGATGCGCGGCATATGAATCATGCCAATGATCTTGGCTGGATGATTGATGCCTCGCACAACGTAAAAGATCCGCTGGAAGATCTATTGCAGTCTGTAGAAGCAATAAAAATTGCCTACGCACAGGCATTACTGGTAGATACCAAAGCCCTGGCTGCTGCGCAGGAAGCTAATGATGTAGCCCTGGCACAGGATATATTGCAACAGGCTTACCGTACCGATGTGCGTCCGCTGGTGGCCGAAGCAAGATTAAGGGCCGGCGCTGCATTGCAGCCGGTTCAGTTGTTCCGGCAGCAGAAAGTAAGGCAGCATTTGATTAAAGAGAGAGGAGAAAAGACCGTAGCCACCGGGCTGTAGGAATCAGGGATAGGAATTTGGTCCCGATGCATCGGGAGGGCTTTTGCCGGGTAAGCAGGCCCGTATATGCACAGCAAGAAATTTTCAAAGACTAATTCCCAATAGCCAATTTCCAATTCCCTTCATTTGTTAAAGTATGAAACTATTTATTGAAACGAACGTATGATCAGTATCCCCGCCATCGCCATCTTCGATATTGGTAAAACCAATAAAAAGCTGTTTGTTTTTGACGAGCAGTATAATATCCTGCTGGAGAAATCCGCGCAGTTTGAAGAGGTAAGCGATGAGGATGGAGACGCCTGCGAAAATCTGGCAGCGCTTACGGACTGGGTAAAGCAATCCCTCAGTGAACTGATGCAAATGGAAAAGATTTGCATTAAAGCACTCAATTTTTCTACTTACGGAGCCAGCTTTGTGCACACAGATAAGGAGGGCAGGCCGGTAGCACCATTGTATAATTACCTGAAGCCATTTCCGGAAGATCTCAGAAAGAAGTTTTACAGCAGGTATGGGGGCGAGTCGGCTTTTTCCATACAAACGGCTTCGCCGGTGCTGGGCAACCTGAATTCCGGTTTGCAATTGTATTATTTGAAGGAAAAGAAACCCGCGCTGTTTAAAAAAATACATGCTTCACTGCACCTGCCGCAATATATGAGTTACCTGGTTACCGGCTGGATGTATTCAGATATCACCAGCATCGGCTGCCATACCGGGCTTTGGAATTTTATAGAAAACCATTACCACCAGTGGTTGCAGCAGGAAGGCATTATTGATAAGCTGTCGCCTATTTTTCCATCCGACCAGCTGATAACCACTAACTGGCAGGGTAAACCGCTATTGTGCGGTGCTGGTCTGCACGACAGCTCTGCAGCGCTGATTCCTTACCTGTCTGGTTTCCGGGAGCCCTTCGTCTTAATATCAACCGGCACC
>JANPGT010000504.1:0-2103 GCA_031424135.1 Chitinophagaceae bacterium | reverse complement strand
CGATTATCCATTAAAATGCAAATTGTATTTAGAGAACTGCTTATATTTAGTAAAACTTGCAGTATGAAAAATACCTCCCTTCTATTGATACTTTTAACGGTCGCTGCATTGGCACAGGCCCAGGGCAGCAAAGTATATGATGATCTTTCAGTGAAAAGTAAGATCCTGAACATGGACAGAAAATATGCCATCTACCTGCCACCCGGTTACGAAAGCTCCCAGCGCAATTACCCGGTACTCTACCTGCTGCATGGCGGTGGTGACGACCAGACCGGCTGGGTGCAGTTTGGCGAAGTACAGCATATTGCCGACAAAGCCATTGCAGACGGCGGCGCTACCCCCATGATCATTGTAATGCCCGATGCCAATACCGGCAAACGCGGCTATTCCAATAATGTAAATAATACCTGGCGCTACGAAGATTTTTTCTTCCAGGAACTGCTGCCCTTTGTGGAGAAAACCTACCGCATAAAAGCAGATAAACACTACCGCGCCATTGCCGGACTTTCTATGGGGGGAGACGGTAGTTTTACCTATGCATTGCATCACCCGGAACTGTTTTCTTCTGCCTGCCCGCTCAGCGCGGGTACCGGACCACTAACACTTGACGTAGCCAAAACCCGCTGGACAAAAGAGGTGCCCGGTGTTTCAGACACCGATATAACAGCCTGGTTTAACCGCCAGAGTGTACTCACCCTGGTAAATAATATGCCCGATACGCTGAAAAAATCTGTACGCTGGTACATCGATTGCGGCGACGATGATTTCCTGTATGAAGGCAATTCGCTGGTGCATATTGCCATGCGCAAAAAGGAAATCCCACACGAGTTCCGTACCAGGGATGGCGCCCACAACTGGACCTACTGGCGCACGGCCCTGCCCGAAGTACTGGCTTTTGTTTCGCAGGCTTATCACCAGTATTAATTTTCACCAAAAAAAATTTACCACAGCGGTAACGGAGGTTTTTCACGGAGGTAAGGGAGCTTATTACGCGAAGTTGCCGCGCTTGCATCATACAAATAACAGTTCAGGCAATTTACCACTGCTGCAAAATCATCTAAATCCCATAAATCATAGTTCAGACAAACTCACCACAGAGGCGACGGAGGTATTTCACGGAGGCGATGGAAAACGCTTGCACCGGCAAAATCATACAATCATATAAATCCCACAAATCATAGTTCAGACAGCAAAACTTTGCAGGAATTACCGAATTTTGCCAAACCGGGCCGATAAAAGTATCCGGCCCAATTGTATAGTAAACACCGGCAAAATATTTCCTTAACAAGGCTTTAGTAATTGTTTTGGCCGTAATTGCGTTGGTTTGTTGATTAAACTGTTTGTTATGAAAGAGAAAGTATTGGTATGCCTGATAGCCCTGCTATCCATTTTGCAATATGGCAAAGCCCAGGATGAGCAGCCGGCACCTCCCCCGGAACCCAGGAAAGGATTCGATAAATCAAGACTCTTTGCTGGAGGTAATTTTGGATTGAATTTTTCATCGGCCTACACACTTATCAACGTGTCTCCGCAGATAGGCTACCGGTTTAATAACTATGTGGCAGCAGGCGTAGGGGTTAATTTTTTGTACACCAGCCAGCGATCTTACTACAGCAATGGAGATACTTATTCAAAAACAAACTACGGTGTAGGCGGTGTTAATATTTTTGGAAGGGTATATCCCATTCAGCAGGTATTGCTGCAACTGCAGCCAGAATTAAATTATACCTGGGGCAAGGAAAAGTTTTATGATGGCGTAACGCCTCCCTATAAATACACCGGTCAACTGGTGCCCTCATTACTGGCAGGTGCGGGTGGTGCATTGCCTGCCGGCGGCAACGGTGCTTTTATCATTATGGTGCAGTATGATTTGCTGCAGAATTCGCGCGGGCCGTATGGCAACCGGCCATTCTTCAGTTTTGGCTATAATGTTGGCTTTTGATTTTTTTTACCGCAGAGGAACAGTAGGTAAACACGGAGGAAGAAGAGGATATGAGGGCTAATAAATGTATTACTCTTTTGCCGCTGTGAAAAATTGTCTGCACTATGATTTATAGGATCCAGGGATTAATAAGATGCGTTTGCTGAACCCTCCTGTACCTC
>JANPGT010000503.1:0-3400 GCA_031424135.1 Chitinophagaceae bacterium | reverse complement strand
TGAATACCATGATTCGTTTGCTCAGCGTTGGCTTTTGCACCTCAGAGATAACACTCCTGCTCTCTACGGTGAACTAGCCGGCAAAAGCATCCTGTAAATCAAATAAATCCCATTGATCATAGTTCAGACAATAGCTCTTTTACCTCCGTGAAAAACCTCCTGAATCTCTGTGGTAAAATTGGTCCGGACAAGGATTTGTTTGTGGAACTCTTTTTACCCCTCTATTTCTCTTTGCCCCCTTAGCCTTACCTTAGCACACTTATCTAATACGGCGGATCGAAAGGTTCGCCGCTTGCTTCAATACTCCCGGTTTTGCGGGAAAATAACTGTCTGTATGCAAAAGAAACTATTCCTGCTGGATGCCATGGCGCTGGTCTTCCGCGCTTATTACGCCCTTATCCGCAACCCGCGTGTTACCAGTAAAGGCAAGAATACCAATGCGCAGTTTGGGTTTACCAATACCCTCATTGAACTTATCAATAACCAGAAGCCCTCGCACATGGCTGTCTGTTTCGATACCCATGCGCCTACGGAAAGGCATATAGATTTTGCCGACTACAAAGCCAACCGCCAGGAAGCGCCGGAAGACCTGTTAAACGCGCTGCCCGATATCAAAAGAATTATCCGCGGTTTTAATGTGCCGGTGGTGGAAGTGGATGGTTATGAAGCAGATGATGTGATAGGCACCCTTAGCAAAATGGCCGCCGATGCCGGTTACGAAGTGTATATGGTAACCCCCGATAAAGACTACGGCCAGCTGGTGAGCGAAAAGGTAAAGATTTACAAACCCGGCTACCAGGGCGGTGATGTAGAAATCATGGGCCCCAAAGAAGTAACTGAAAAATGGAATATCAAAGAAGTGTCCCAGGTAATTGATATCCTGGGTTTAATGGGCGATGCGGTAGATAATATACCCGGCATACCCGGTGTGGGCGAGAAAACTGCTGCCAAACTGCTGGCAGAGTACGGCACACTGGAGAATGTATTGGTCAATGCCGATACCATCAAAGGCGCATTGGGCGAAAAAATAAGAAAGGGGAAGGATATGGCCGTGATGAGCAAGAAACTGGCGACCATTATCATGAATGTTCCCTGCGAGTTTCACGAAGAAAATTTCCGGATAAAGGAAATTGATAAAGAAGTTTTGAAAGACGTATTTGCCGAGCTTGAATTTAAAGCCATTGGCAAGCGGATTTTTGGTGAAGAGTTCAATCCTTTTACTGCCGGTACCCCTGCAGCTGCACCCGTGGCAGTTCAGACCGACCTGTTTGGTAATATTATTGAAACCCCCGGACCCGGTATTAAAGTAAAACAGGAAGCGCCTATTGCAGCAGGTGATGGGGAAGGCGCTGATACCGTTACGGCTGAGCAAAATATCAGCAATACAGATCACGACTATGAGGCCATTAGCGGCGATAAAGCCATTAACGAACTGGTGACGCTGTTGATGCAACAATCAGAAATCTGTTTTGATACGGAAACCACCGGTATTGATGCCAACGATGTAGAAATAGTAGGGATGAGTTTCTCTTATGAAAAAGGGAAGGCGTTTTATGTGCCCTGTCCGCCCAGCCAGGAAGAGGCCAAACAAGTACTTGCGCAGTTTGCGCCGCTTTTTGAGAACACAAAAATTACCTGGGTAGGACAGAACCTGAAATACGATATGCTGGTATTGAAATGGTATGGCTATGAACTGAAAGGCGAAATTTTTGATACCATGCTGGCGCACTACGTCATTGACCCGGATGGTAAAAGAGGCATGGATATTCTTAGTGCTCAATACCTGGCCTACGAACCCGTACACATTGAGGAACTGATAGGCAAGAAAGGAAAGGGCCAGGGCAATATGCGTGATGTGGAGTTGGAAAAAATAAAGGAATACGCTGCGGAAGATGCGGATATTACCCTTCAGCTGAAGCAAAAATTTGTGCCCCTGCTGAAGGAGAAGGAAGTGGAAAAAGTGTTCAGTCAGGTAGAAAACCCGCTGGTAAAAGTGTTAACGGCCATGGAGTTTGAAGGCATTCGCGTGGACGTGGACTTTCTGAACGAATATTCAAAACAGCTGGAGAAGGAAGCTAAACAGGCGGAAGAAAGTGTGTACCGCCAGGCAGGGGTGCGGTTCAACCTGGCATCACCCAAGCAACTGGGAGAAGTGTTGTTTGATAAACTGCAACTGGACCCCAAGGCCAAAAAAACAAAGACCGGCCAGTATGCTACCGGTGAAGATGTATTGCTGAAACTGGCCAACCAGAGCACGATTGTAAAAGATATCCTGGCTTTCCGCGAGCTGACCAAACTGAA
The DNA here is from genome assembly GCA_031424135.1 of Chitinophagaceae bacterium. GTDB lineage: Bacteria > Bacteroidota > Bacteroidia > Chitinophagales > Chitinophagaceae > JACMLD01. Next base: position 1,099 of record JANPGT010000503.1, on the reverse strand, counting down.
ATCTACTTATGTGGACGCACTGCCTTTGATGATTAACCGAAAGACCGGCCGCGTGCATACTTCCTATGCGCAGGCGGTGGCGGTGACAGGCCGCTTAAGCAGCAATAACCCCAACCTGCAGAATATACCTGTAAGAACAGAGCGGGGAAGGGAGGTCAGGAAAGCATTTATTCCAAGAGATAAGGATCATGTGCTGGTATCGGCCGATTACTCGCAGATAGAGTTGCGCATTGTGGCTGCTATCAGCGCAGATGCCAATATGTGTGAGGCATTTAAAACCGGTAAGGATATCCACACGGCTACCGCCGCCAAAGTATTCAATGTAGAAGAAAAAGACGTTACCAAAGAAATGCGTTATAAAGCCAAGAGCGTGAACTTTGGGATCATTTACGGGCAGGGTGCATTTGGATTGGCAGACAACCTGGGCATCAGCAGGGGTGAAGCCAAAGAAATCATTGATAACTACAAAAAGCAGTTTCCCAATATCCAGAAATACATGGATGATACCATCAATTTTGCCAAGGAAACCGGCTATGTAGAAACCCTGATGGGCCGCAAGCGCTGGTTGAAAGACATTAACTCCGCCAACTTCACCGTGCGCGGTTTTGCAGAACGCAACGCCATTAACTCACCCATACAGGGTACCGCAGCGGATATGATTAAAATGGCGATGATAAAAATCCATGCAGAATTCAGTAAACAAAAATTCCGTTCTAAAATGCTGCTGCAGGTGCATGATGAGTTGGTATTTGATGCACACAAAGACGAACTGGAAACCATCAAGCCTATTATTATTAAATGTATGCAAACGGCGCTCTTATTACCCAACGACGTGCCGGCAGATGCAGAGATAGGAAGCGGTGAAAACTGGCTGGTGGCGCATTAAGGAAAGCGGAATCAAAAAATGGCAGATGGGTAACCCTGCCTTTTAATCAACCGGAACATGAATACTTCCGATATAACAAATCCTTTATTTCGCGAAGCCATAGTGGCCATCGATACTGGTAATATTGTTTTATTGGAAAGACTCTTGAAACACCGCCCACAATTGGTGGTGGAAAGAGCGGATGCGCCCAACCAAGGTTACTTTGCTCATCCC
>JANPGT010000502.1:0-1556 GCA_031424135.1 Chitinophagaceae bacterium | reverse complement strand
CTGCAACTGGTAAACCACATATGCAGCAGCACCACCTTGCCTTTAAAATCCTCCAGCTTCACCAACCTTCCTTTTTCATCTTCAAATTGAAACGGAAATGCCGGCTTTCCCTTGCTAAATACCCCAATGAGCTGACCAATTTCATTTTTAATATAGGGGGTCCGTGTTAAAGTATAGGCCTGTTGCAAACAGGAATCAAATGTCTCCTGCCGGTTATCATTCGCTTCTGCTTTCATAGACGGATCTGACAACAGGGTCATCAGCAGTTTCTCCCTCAGCAGTCCGCCATAGTTGTTTACCAGGGCACTGAATAATTCAGCAAATCCATAACCACCACCACCCTTTAGCATTGACAAGCGGGTTTGTTCACCATTTATAAGAGATAATACATAGTCCCAGGAGAAGGACCTGATGCTGTCGCCATTGTCCTTTACTCTTTTGGAATAGTTCTGCAATTGTGACTGGAAAGAAAGACGGCAATTATCATCCTTACATTTAATATAACGGTCCATGGTTTCCCGCTGGGTAATAAAATCAAAATAAGCTGCATACTCGGCGGATAGAAAAACATAAGCTTCCTTACCCAACAACATTTTGTTACTGTTCAGCTGATCCAGGAGCCTTTTTTTGGAGGCATTTGAGAAGGCTATAATCTGTTGCAGTCCCACCTCTGGATGGTTCCCTTCCTTTAAATTTTTACGTTCCTCGCTAAACCTTTCCTTTTCCAGCAGGTAGGAAGCATGCAGGGTATACTTCAGCGCGCCTTTTCCGGAAAACAAAACCTGGTAGTCATCTTCCTGTTTGAAAACCCGGATGCTGATATTGTCTCCCGGTGCCACAGGAAAATTGCCCAGGTTAGCAAACTCAGTCCCTGCTTTCTGAAAAACAATCCGGGTAATATGTCTAATTGCCGGAAGCGTAATAGTAAACCGGCCTGAATCATCCAATGGAAGATTGAATATCTCAGCACCTACCAGGTGATAGATGTATTCCTTCCATAAAATTATCTGGAAAGTATCTTTGGGTGTCCCCTGCTCAATACGGCCGGCAATCTGCACCGGCAAAGCGTTCTGTTCCTGTATGAACTGGCTGGCACCCCGGATGCCCACTATTAATAAGCTAAAAATGACGATGAGCGTTTTCATAAATAACATAATTTGGCAGGGAGGGTAATAGTATCACCCTCTCAATGATTTAAAAATTACAAACAGATCAGTAACCGGAATTTTGCGTGATGTTGTGGTTGTTTTGGATTTCAGTGAGTGGGATAGGGTAAAGTGTATCCTTGCTTTGCCAGCCGGGTGCCTTCACCGGGCCTAACACAGCATCGGAACGCTTCGTTCTTTTAAGGTCAAACCAGCGGTGACCCCATTCGGTAAACAGTTCAAGCTTTCTTTCCCGTTCGATGGCAAGTAGTAAGCTATTTTGATCAACGGCCATTGTATTGGCAAGTCCCGCCCTGTTCCGGATCGCATTGATATCCGATTGTGCACCCGGAATATTATTTTGCTGCGCCCTTGCTTCTGCCCGGATAAGATAGATTTCGGCAAGACGGA
>JANPGT010000501.1:0-5098 GCA_031424135.1 Chitinophagaceae bacterium | reverse complement strand
GCTGTATTTATTGATAAGGAAAATCTCCGGAGAGACTAATTGAAATAATTATGATCACCATACAAACCCCGCTTGAGGGAAAGAACATAGGAAACAGCTCTACGGTAGCAATCCGTGAATTAACAGGATTGCCCACCATTGATCTGCGTGTGGCGCCCGGCAAGGCAGCGCAATCCGCAGTGACATAATCGCTGGGCATGGATCTGCCCGCGAAGCCAGGCCAGGTTATTTCAAAGTCAATGACCAATGGAATCGAAGCCCATGCCCTCTGCCTTGCGCCTGACTGGTGGTTGATTGTTGGATCAAAGCAAGCGGAGCAGCAGCTCGCTCCTTTGAAAGAACAACTCCATTTCAGTGCCGTTGACGTCAGCGGTCAGCGCACTACTATTGAACTGGAAGGACCCCATGCCCGCGATGTGCTGGCCCATCTATGGGAGCAGGATCTGCGCGATAAAAGCTTTCCAGTTGATAGCGTCTCCCAGGGATTGATGGCTAAGGCGCCGGTGATTGTCTGCCATATAGCGCCGTTCCGTTACCGCGTACTGGTGCGCAGCTCTTTTGCCTTGCATTTGTGGCAGGCGCTGGTAGATGCGGCGGAGGAGTGGATGTAAAAATGTTTTTTTTCCCGCCCTTGTTGGTGTTTTCACCAACAAGTTGTCATGGAACGCAGCTGATCGTTACAGCCGGTCTGAATTAGGATTGATAGGATTAAAAGATGAAAGGATGTTGTAGCAATCCATTTGCTAAGCCACCATCCCAGGTCGCGCTCACCGACCGGAATCAGCATTCCAATGACACTGCACGCTTTTACCCGTCATGTTGCAAACATCCCGTGGTAATCATAGTGCAGCGGGTTTCTGTTAACCAGGTTTCTTTTATTGTAAGTCCACATACATCCTTCAAACCCTTCCACCTAATTGCTTACGCTATCAATCACCTCATACAAATCTGCCCGGATTGAACCAGGTTGAAGCATCCGGTGTACAGAAATAGTTGGTTGGGCAGCTGTACCTTTACTGCAATGTGTAAAAGGTAAAACAGGTCACAATAAATAGCTATTTTCAACCCAAAGAAAATCTATGAAGAAAATTGGATTTTTATCATTTGGGCATTGGGCCAACCATCCTGCCTACAAAGCCAGGACAGCAGCCGATACCCTGCTTCAGTCTATTGATTTGGCGGTAGCTGCCGAAGAAATAGGATTAGACGGTGCCTATTTCCGGGTGCATCATTTTGCGGCCCAGTTGGCATCTCCATTTCCCTTGCTTTCGGCTATCGGTGCCAAAACAAGCAAAATAGAAATCGGAACGGGTGTGATTGATATGCGGTATGAAAATCCATTGTACATGGTGGAAGATGCGGGTGCGGCGGATTTAATTTCCCGGGGAAGATTGCAACTCGGCATCAGCAGGGGTTCTCCCGAACAGGTAATAGAAGGGTGGCGGTATTTTGGGTATGAACCAGCCGCGGGCGAAACCGACGCGGATATGGGGAGGCGTAAGGCCCTGTTATTCCTGGAAAAGTTAAACGGTGTTGGATTTGCCCAACCTAATCCGAATCCCATGTTTCCAAATCCACCGGGCTTACTGCGTTTGGAACCGCACGCTGAAGGATTGCGGGATCGTATCTGGTGGGGAGCTGCTTCTAATGCTACGGCAGTTTGGGCGGCCGGGCAAGGAATGAACCTTCAAAGTTCCACTTTGAAATTCGATGAAAGCGGCAAGCCTTTCCATATACAGCAAGCCGAACAAATCAGGTTGTACAAAGCAGCCTGGAAAAAAGCGGGGCACCAGCGTGCACCGAGGGTTTCGGTGAGCCGTTCTATTTTTGCATTGGTGACCGCCCAGGACCATCAATACTTTGGACAGGAATCCAATCGTACCGATCAAATTGGAATGATTGAAAAGGACAAACGCGCCATTTTTGGAAGAAGCTATGCTGCGGAGCCAGATCAGCTCATAAAAGAATTGGCGGAGGACGAGGCTATCCAGGAAGCAGATACGGTTCTTTTAACAATACCCAATACATTAGGCGTTGACTACAATACACATGTTTTGTCTTCTATCTTAAAGCATGTGGCACCTGGGTTGGGTTGGCGGTAAATCAATGGTGCGCTAATCTTTTCTGGTCGGTGAGCGTGATTTCATGAGGACGCTGCGGCGGGGATGAACGTGAACAATCTTCTCCATCCCTGGTTGCTGTCTATCCCTGGTTGCTGTCTTCACCGACCAGCAGTACTGAAGCAACCGAATAACGGTTTGCACTTTCACGCCCTTGTTGGTGTTTTCACCAACAAGTTGTCATGGAACGCGGATGTTCGTTTCGGCCGTCTGAATTAGGATGGACAGGATTAAAAGATGAAAGGATTCCCTTGCTACCCTTAGCTAAGCAAACGCCCACACTGGCGCAAGCTGTGTAGCCATCTTGGGCGCGCCTTTGAGCGTACAGCACAAGCACGGCAACGCTCTTAGCCAAACTGCATACTTGAGCTGACAGGAGGCAACAGGCTACCAGTATTGATTTTTTTAGTTATTTTTACACTTCAATGTTAAGTGATGAAATCCACCACAAACTTCAGCATATCATTCGAGGAACGATCATTGAAGGCCAGAACGATACTTGCACGGCAGTCCGCAACCACCTTAGTGCAAGCTTTAGCACAAGTAGAGTGGTTAAAAAAGACTTCGAAGGTCAGTCAATCATCAAAAAAGAACAGGTCATCGCGCTGAAGGCCTATGCGCTCCAACACCGGCTTTGGCTAACAGATACAATTTCCATTGGAGCATACCTGACCCATGGCGGAGAGGCACAAGTTTATCTTACCCACGACCAAAAAAATGTAGTTAAGCTCAACGATGGCGTTTATTACGCTACCTGGCTCGAATACCTGAACAGCCTTGTGTTGCACAACATGTTTTTTCCTGACACAGCCTACACCTTGCTTGGTTTCACTGAAATCCGTGGCAAACTGGTAGCTGTTGTGCAACAGTCGTATATAATCGCTGATGGTTTGGCTGATGTAGACGACATCCGTCAACTGCTGGCATTTAATGGGTTTGAAAAAACCAGGCGCGAGGATTACTTTAATGCAGCATATGGTTTAATACTGGAAGACATGCACGATGAAAATGTTTTAACAAGGGACAATATGCTGTTTTTTATAGATACTGTATTTTATACGGTGGCGGTAGAAATTTGAGACAATAGGAAAAGCCACCTGCCAATACACGGTAAAATAGCAATATAAGCAGTTTTACAACTTACATTCAGGTTATTCATTGAGCGGACAGCACAAGTACGACAACACAATTAGCCAGGCTGCATACTTGCGCTAGCGGGTGAAACTCATTCGCCTCCTTCCCAGGCGATGTCTGTACAGCGAAATCATGCGGTGAACAGCAACATTGTGCACGACTCGCCGTCTTCCGTTTCAAATCATAATTCCGCTGCAGAACCGCCGAGTCCCGTACTGAGTTCATCCATATATATATATAATTGCGTTACGGAGACATCGGCGGGGAAGGGAATAGTTCAACAGTCTGTATTGCGCTACAACGACTGTCTTCAGAGATTTTGCAAAAGCAGGGAGTAATATTTAATCGACCTGTCACCAGTACCCCCGCAAGACGCCTATTTTCCCGTCAGCTTTATTCTACTGCCGATTATAGCGATTGCTGAGACACTTGCTAAAGATGAGTTACAGCGTCAGAGGGAAAATCAGCGGCGGCGGGGGTACGAAGCCCGCCGGCTTGAGGCGGTCAATCAAAAGGAAATATCCGAATGGTTTGGAGTGATGAAGTCTTCCGTTACTGAACCGCCGAGTCCCGTACTGAGTTCATCCATATATATATTTAATTGCGATACGGAGACATCGGCGGGGAAGGGAATAGTTCAACAGTCTGTATTGCGCTATAACGACTGTCTTCAGAGATTTTGCAAAAGCAGAAAGTTATATTTTATCAACCCGTCACCAGTACCCCCGCAAGACGCCTATTTTCCCGTCAGCTATATTCTACTGCTGAAAGTAGCAATGGCTGAAATGATTGCTGAATCTGAATTAAAGCCTCAGAGGGAAAATCATCCCGCGAATCGCCCGCCGGCTTGAGGCGATCAGTCAAAAGGGTTTATCCAGAGCAAGGCCTAAAAACAAAAAAAACCGGCCAAGGCCAGTGCACAATAGAGTAACAATAAAAGAAAAGGCGCGCGCCGCGCTTGTTTATAACACCATTTTACTGATAGTATCAGTAAATACCAATTGGCCTTTTGAGCCAACGGCACCTATCTGAAAACTATACACAGTTCCCGGAAGAAGACCGGTGATGTTTAACCGGGGTTGTACGGATACGCTGTGCATCCAGGTATCGTTCACAATGGGTGCAATGCCCCAGCGGAACAAATAGGATTTGGCATTGGTTACGCGGGTAACGTATACCAGGGCCTCACCGGGGGTGCGTCCAACTTCCACCGATAAGTTTTGCAGCGTGCCGAGCGACCTGGTGCCGGCGGTTTCTGCATTGAGGCTATAACCGGAGCTGGTTAGTATAAACCGGTCGCCCTGTGCTATAAAGCTGCAGTAGTTGGCCAGTTTGGTAAGCAGCATATCCAGGTTTTGCCGGACTTGGTTTTTATAAGCGGTTTTTGCCCGATCGCCGGTTTTTGCCAGCGCAAGTGCGTCTGAATACAGTTTGAGGCTGTTGCCCAGATCGGTGAGCGTGGGAGTGGCTTCAGGAAAATGAGGATTGCCGGTCATAGCGGCTATAATGCCGAAAGCGCGGGCTTCCAGCTCTGCGTCGCTAAGCTTTGAAAAGTTGAATGTGATTTTAGTTTTTTTCATAATTGTAAATTTTTTGGCCTCCCCCCAGCCCCCTCCAATAGAGGGGGAGTAGAGCAGTTTTAAAAATTAAGTTTTAGCTCTTTAAAATAATTCTAGGGGCGTAAGCCATTTTGTTTTTTAATTTGTTTTAAATAATTGTTGCTGCCGGTATGCTACCGGCAGGGTTGATAACTGAACAAAGGGGAATCGCGTAGTGGCCAGCTACAGGAGCCTTGATCTGGTAGTGACTGCCGTTGTGTAAAACTTGACTTACTGGTTTATCTA
>JANPGT010000500.1:0-1727 GCA_031424135.1 Chitinophagaceae bacterium | reverse complement strand
CTTCTTCCAGCAACCAGTATTCAATATTAAACGCTTCCTGCCGGGGTAAAGAAGTATATTCAGAAATGGCTTCGGCACCCTTCATTACGTTAATGGCATTGATATAGAACTCGGCTGCCACACGGGCCGTTTGTTTGTCTTTGGCAAAAGTAAACATGCCTACGCCGGGGTATAAAATTACCACGGGGTTGGCATCGCGGATGGCCGGGCTGTTGGGATGTTTACACGTATTGTAATACTCCGTATACATGGCACGGTAAGCAGCAAATGCCGGTGCCAGCTTTTCTTTCAGCGCCTTTGTATCAGTAATATCTTCAGTAGCTGCCAACTCCAATACCAGCGGACTGATCTTTGTGCGCAGGAAATGGTCGGGGCAGCTGGTACCCAATGGCGCCAGGCGGCCCATATCTTTTGAATTGGTAAATTCCAATACACGGTCATCATCTGTAAAATGACCAATCATGTGCTGCTGGCTGGAGCAAAAGCCACGCAGCGTAGGCGCCAAAGCAGCTGCCTTTTTCAGGCGTTCTTCTTTGGGGAGCGATTGCAGTTGCTGTCCGCCAAAAACAGGACCTTTTTTACCATAATTATCCTGCAGGTATTCTGCACAGCGCTCAATTACTTCCAGCGTATTCACATAGCTTTCATATGCGGTATCGCCCCATGTAAAAAGGCCATGAGAGCCCAGCATAATGCCGCGGATACCGGGGTTTTCATCCAGGCACTGCTTCAGTTGCAGCCCCAAATCAAAACCGGGTTTCTGCCATTCTACCCAGCCAATAGCGCCGTTGAATAATTCTTTGGTGATTTTTTTGCCGTCTTTCGCAGCGGCAATGGCAATGGCTGCATCGGGGTGCAGGTGATCAATATGTTTAAAAGGAAGGAAGCCGTGCAGGGCGGTGTCAATAGAAGGCGCTTTAGAAGCCAGGTCATAAATACAATGGTTGAACAGTTCTACCATCTCATCTTCGTGTGCCAGTCCGCGGTAGATATTTTTCAGGCTCAGCAGCCTGTCCATGTACAGGGCTGCCAGGCCACTGCGTTTCAGCGTACCAATATCGCCACCGGATCCCTTTACCCACATCACTTCCGTTTCTTCACCCGTGAGCGGATTTTTTGCCATGGCCTTGCAGGAGGTGTTGCCGCCTCCGTAATTGGTAAGGCGCAGGTCGGCTCCCAGTAAATTGGAACGGTATATCAACAGGCCTACTTCATCGCCGGCCAGTGCAGCCGCCTGCTTTTCGTCCCATAAATAACTTACATGTTTGAAATTTTTTGTTGTACTAACTGACATGGTTAAGTCTTTTGTGTATTAACTGAAATATTTTATTGATGCAGTGAGTTGCCATAGCCTACCACCAGTACCGAAATAATAATGGTGATGATACCCATTGCAATCATGGTAGTTGTTTTCTTATTAACTCCTTTCCATTCTTTTAAAATAATACCCCACATATTGGCGGTAAGAATGATGAACGCCATGTGCAGTATCCACGAGCTGGGACCATTGCCCAGCTTGCTCTCGCCCATACCGTAAAAAAAGAACTGCAGGAACCAGGTGATACCGGCCAGTGCCGCAAAAAAATAATTGGGCAGCAGCGGTGTTTTTTTATTGGTATAATCGCCAAAGGTTTTATTCCGTGCATTCAATATCATGCACCATATAAAATTGGTGGTTAATCCACCCCACAGTACAACTACATAGGTAACATTGTTCTGAAATAAGA
>JANPGT010000499.1:0-2884 GCA_031424135.1 Chitinophagaceae bacterium | reverse complement strand
AATAGCAAATAAAAGGGGCAACCAGGTATTCAGTTTCTTTTGCGTTGTCATAGATGAATCTGTTCGGCGGCAAATTTAGCCTAAATAGGCAGAGCCTTGCGCGAATATTTGTTTTATGGTAAATAGGCAGGGAATATTAACTTCGTCCTTACTAAGTTACAAATATGGCAACCTTAATAGCCGACAGCGGATCAACAAAATGCGAATGGTGTTTGTTGCACAATGGCCGCAAAAAAACCATTTTTACACAGGGAATGAGCCCCTATTTCGTTAACAGCGAGCAGGTGCAGGTTATTTTGCGCAATGAACTGTTGCCCAAACTGAAAAAGCAGGAGATATCGGTGATTCATTATTATGGCACGGGTTGCCTTGACCCCCAAAATGCCAAAATGATGAAGATGTCCATCAGCAAGGTATTTGCCGGCGCCAAAGTAACGGTGGAGAACGATTTAACCGGCATTGCCAAAGCCGCCTGTGCCCACCAGAAAGGCATTGCCAATATTTTGGGTACCGGTAGCAATTCCTGCTATTTTGATGGAAAGAAGATTGTGAAGAACAGTCCTGGCCTGGGTTATGTACTGGGCGATGAAGGCAGCGGTGCCTACCTGGGCAGAAAAGTGATTCAGTATTATTTGTACGGCACTTTTGACGAAGACCTGCGGTATAAATTTGACGACAAATACAAAACCAACGCGTCAGAAATACTGGAGACGGTGTACCGCAAGCCGTTGCCCAACCGCTACCTGGCCAGCTTTTGCCTGTTCCTTGCAGAGAACCGCGGACATTATATGATTGAGAATATTATTGAGGACGGGATTAACGATTTTTTCTTTACGCATCTTTGCAAATTCACGGAGAGCTGGAAATACCCTATTCATTTTGTTGGCAGCGTGGCCTGGGGCTTCCGTGATGTAATAAAAGATTTGTGCAATAGTTATGAATTTGAACTGGGTAAAATATTAAAGACCCCGATGGAAGGATTGATTGAATACCACAGATAACAGTTGATTATGTCTTTTGAAAAGTTTACAGAACAACCGGGTAAATACCGTCACCTCGACAAGATGAGTGTGCACGAAATACTGCATAATATCAATGAAGAAGATAAAACCGTTCCATTTGCAGTAGAAAAAGCCATTCCACAAATAGAGAAACTGGCGTCCATCATCAGCAACAAAATGCTGGACGGCGGCAGGTTGTTTTATATTGGTGCAGGCACCAGCGGCCGGCTGGGTATCCTGGATGCCAGCGAAATTCCGCCTACCTATGGCATGCCGTACGGATTGGTGATAGGTATTATTGCAGGCGGGCAGGAAGCTATTCAGCGGCCGGTAGAAAACGCAGAAGACGATGCAGCCCAGGGTTGGGCCGACCTGGAGGAACACCTGATCAGCGATAAGGACGTAGTAATAGGCATTGCCGCCAGCGGAACCACCCCCTATGTGATTGCTGCGCTGCAGGAAAGCCGTAGCCGAGGTATTGTAACGGGCTGTATTACCTGCAACCCAGGCAGTCCGCTGGGCGATGCAGCAGAATATCCAATAGAAGTAGTGGTAGGGCCCGAGTTTGTTACCGGCAGCACCCGTATGAAAAGCGGTACCGCACAGAAACTGGTACTCAATATGATTTCCACTGCCGTAATGATACAGATAGGCAGGGTAGAAGACAACAAGATGGTAAACATGAAACTCAGTAACGACAAACTGGTAGACCGTGGCACCAAAATGGTGATGGACATTCTGCAGCTGAGCGACTACGATAAAGCCAAAAACCTGCTGTTGAAGTATGGCAGTGTGAAGAAAGCGGTAGAAGCGGGCAGCCATTAGTTGGTAGCCGTTTGCCACGCCTTTGACCTTTAAACTGCACCCTGGTGCGTGTCTCACGCACCGCCTTGTTGTAAGTATTAACGCTCCTTTCACAATAAAAAATATTTGGACAGGGTATTGCGATGGCTGTATATTGCTACAGCCTTTTTTATGCCGGCATTATAAACCAATGACGCCCGGCAGATGTAATAATATAATAATTGTTAAGGCAGGGTCACTCGTGAAATAAACAGTGATGTAATTAAAAGATTGATGGATTATGCAGGATATTGAACCTTTTTACAACTGGCGGCATATTTATATCAGCGAAGAAGATGAACGCTCGCCCTTCTATGGCCGGGTGTATTCTGAGTTTGAATTCTCCCAAACCGTTTACAATTATTATATCCATCCACAATGGGATGATTTCGGTTCAAGGACACTGTACATGAAAGTAATCATGGCAGATTACGAAGAGCAGTACATGATTATAGAGCTGATTGGCGAATGGAACGATGCCATTGAAAATGATATCATGGAACTGAAACGCGAAGTCACCGATGTTTTCTTTAAACAGGGAATTACCAAATTCGTACTGATAGCTGAAAACGTACTCAATTTTCACAGCGATATAAAGGATTATTACGAAGAATGGTTTGAAGAGGTAACCGATGAAAATGGCTGGGTAGTCATAGTAAACATGCCCGAACAGACCCAGCATGACTTTAAAAAAGCAAAACTGAACCGTTACCTTGAACTGATGCAGATAGATAACTGGCGGGTGTACAAACCTTTCCACCTCTTTAAAAAGATTGATGGTGAAATTATGAACCGCCTCGGTTAACGAACGTTAGCATTTCCTTTACTGGCAAGGGTTTCAGCCGGCAAATAGTAAAAAAATTTTTGGCGCTTTGCAATTAGTTCCTATTTTTGAATGGTAATGGCAATCAACAAAGCATATTTTGGTTTTTATTTTTACTTCTTCTTTAGCGGGAAGCGGGGATGCTTTTGTTGACAACATAGAAACTTGTAAAACAACATAAAGAGTCCCCCGATTTATCGGGGGATTTTTATTATCC
>JANPGT010000498.1:0-6603 GCA_031424135.1 Chitinophagaceae bacterium | reverse complement strand
GGTTTTACGCAGCTCTATCCCATTTTTTCTTCTGTGAGCTTACAGCGCGCCTGGTTACTGAACGATTTGTATGTACATGCCATAGTACGCAAGCAGGGTTTGGCAAAACAATTGCTGGAGGCTGCCCGCCATCACGGACTGGAGACCGGTGCCAAATGGCTCTTGCTGCAAACAGGCAATGACAATTTCAACGCACAATCTGTATATGAAAAAAATGGCTGGAAGCGGGTGTCTGACTATTTCTATGAACTGCCTTTAACCCGGTGATATCCATCAGAACCATCCCCTGGTCTTGAAAACCCTCACCATCCACAACGGAAAAATCAGCATCAGACCAACAGCAATAAAAAAGCCGTATTTATTGTGCAGGTAGGGTATGCGGTCGAAGTTCATGCCAAAAATACCGCCTATGACTGTGGCGGGCGCCATCAGGCAGGTTACAATGGCCATTACTTTCATAACCTCGTTCATGCGCAGGTTTACATTATTAATGTAAAGGTCCTGCATGCTCATCATCATATCGCGGTAGTTCTCTGTAAGATCATAGGCCTGCACAATATGATCATAAACATCTTTAAAATACTTGGTGGTACGGTCTTCCAGCAAATCGCTCTCGCTTCTTATAAAACCATTTACCAGTTCGCGCACAGGTGCAATATTCCTTTTTAATACAATCAGCTCTTTCCGCAGCTGGTTGATCTTTGCCAGCGATTTGGTATTGCTGCTTCTTACCACTTCTTCTTCTACCTGTTCTATCTGTTCGCCCAGTTTTTCCATTACCAGGTAGTAATTATCCACTATCATATCCAGCATGGCATAAAGCAGATAGTCTGCGCCGCGGTCGCGCACCTTGCTCTTACCTATTTTTAGTTTATGCCGCAACGGATCAAACACATCCCTGCTGGCATCTTCCTGGAAACTTAATACAAAATGGTCACCCAGCACAATGCTGATTTGTTCTGTTTCCACCGTTCTATTGGCCTCATTGTAATAAAGCATATTCAGCAGGCAGAAGAGTACGCCTTCCACATCGTCCATTTTAGGGCGCTGGTTAATGCTCAGTATATCTTCCGTTATCAGTGGGTGAACAGCATAGTGTGCGCAAACCGCTTCTACGTCTGCCTTGCGCAGGCCATCTATATTTATCCAGGTATTGCTGTTGGCGCTTTTGTACCGGTAGCAATCCTTTACTGTTTCCAGCTGTCGCTCTTCTACAGTTTCGGGCGTATAGTCAAACACATAGGTAATTACCGTTTCCGGTTCTATGCGTTCAGGTTGCGCAGTAGGGTTTACATGCAGAATTTCCTTTGTACGTTGTGTACCAAACAAAAGGGGCAATCCAAGATAGCGGAGGTATTTATTCTGCTGCATTCGTTAAAGATAAAAAAGATTTTTGCTGAAATACCGGCAAAAATAGTGCTTAACATTTCATCTGGACGCATAACTATTCAAGCATTCAGCAGCCGTATTGTTTTGGCCAGGAAAAACAACGGGATAAGATAAACGCACATACAAGTAATTTCATCGCTTACCACCTGCTTTCTTCATCATACTTACAGAGAATCCGCCAATGGTTACAATAATCAGCAACATCAGCGCCCATAGCCAGGCCTTATTTTGAAACAGCGGCGCCCTTGTTAACGGCTTTTCCTTTTCTATCAATACTTCGGCGCCCAATTCTAATGGCGTTATCGCAACAGGAATTTTTTCGGTGAACCGGCTGATATCATAATCTGGCGATAGGGCCTTTTTGTTTCCGTATACCAGCCAATAGCCGGCCGGTTCGGCAAAACGAACTATTAAATCCTGCCGGTAACCACATATTTCCACCGAATCAATTTTTAACGGTTGATTATCCTGGTTGGCAATCAGCAACTGCAGTTTGTCTGTAACCGTGCTATTAATCTTTAGCAGGTTGGACTCAATGGAGGTAAGGGTAGCGGTACCCACAGACTGGAAATGATATGACCACCCATCTGCCGTCTTAAAACTATCTGCAGCATATTGAAGGGTAACGGGCCGGTAATAATCAACCGTATCGTGTATATATATTTTTAGCAGGCTTACCGGCACCGGCATACCCAATTGCAAATTGACGATGGTTTGCTTTTGCTGTTTGTCCTCCGTTACGCGGGTATGGCTTATTGAATATTTTCTTATGCTGCCATTCGTCAATTGCTGACGGGCTGTTTTGGTGCTGCGCAATAAAGGGCGCTCTTTGCCGTGTACCAGCAAACGGTAGTAATGGTATTTCGCGTCGGGAAAACGAAGGGTGGTAAACCGGTAATCTGTCAGCGCATTACTAATGGAAAGTATCCGGTATCTGTCAAGCAGCGTAAACCACTCCTGCTGATCCTGGCTGCCTTCCAATTGTATGCGCCAGTCGAAGTTTTCCTGCTTAAAATCAAGCACTATTTCGTTAATGGGATCTGCTGCTGCAATTTCAAATGTAAAATAATATCCTTTTGCATTGCTGGCCTGGTTGATGAGCCGGGCGGCTACTTCTGTTGTGGAGGTATTCTCAGCAGCTTCGCGCAAAAGATAAGGCGCGGTAATGGTGTCTTTGTTTTTGGTAATGCCGTAAATTCTGATATCTGAAAAATCCTCCTTTAGCTTTCCAAACAGATCGTCAGGCAAAGCAATTTTATTCCATGTTTCTGCCGTTGCCGGAATGGCCCTTTTGTAATTGTATTGCGCCATCTGCCCGGAAACAGACTGGCCAAACAGCAGCAGGGTGAAAAAATGCAGGCAGTTATTTTTCCGGATCATCGGCAATTAGGTGTTTGTATTTGTTATACAGAAAAGAAATAATCAATAAC
This sequence comes from Chitinophagaceae bacterium, assembly GCA_031424135.1. GTDB lineage: Bacteria > Bacteroidota > Bacteroidia > Chitinophagales > Chitinophagaceae > JACMLD01. The sequence continues at coordinate 3,784 of JANPGT010000498.1, read as the reverse complement.
AGTACACCCAGTGACACAAACACAATGGTTTTTGCAATGGTATCCAGGTCGGCTATATCGTAGAAGAAAAGTTTTATCAGCGTAATACCAAACAAAACAATGGCACCCACACGCAGGTGCTGCTTTTTCTTCCAGATACCCAGGGCAATCAGCAGCAGTGCATATACACCCCAAAGTATGCTGAGCCCGAGTTTGTACGACTGGTTGGACCTTGCCAGCTCCAGCCAGTTAATTAACTCACTGCTGGCTACCCACAGAATGGTAATGTGCAGCAGCAGATCGAAGGCCATCGTAAATTTAGCCTCTATAAATGCCTGGCGGGTATACCTGTAACAGGCCAGCAGTAAAATGGCCAGCAGCGAAAAAGAAATATACCTGATAGCAATATGCTGGAAGCCGGCATCAAAATGACCCGTATTGTTCTTACCCAGGAAGCTGTCTCTTAACTCACCCAGCGCATACAGTCCCTGTGCAAGAAAAACAGCCATGGCCAGCAAGTTCAGCCCCAGGTTGATAACCCCCAACTGCTGGTTCTTTAATTTTTAAATATTAAAAAAGGAGAGCACGCTCATAAAGGCCAGGGAATAATTCAGCAGCCATATGGCCCTGAAGTGTTTTAGGTCATGGTTACCTGCCCGGTCATAAAAGTCGTCTCCCTTTGTTTTTATTGTGCTGATGGAACTATTGTACAATTGATCCCAGTAGCTGGCTATCTCCAGTCTCAGTGAATAGTAAATTACAAATAGCAGGATGGCGGGTATGGCAAAAGAAACAATACTGAACAGGCTTTTATGCAGTGCCGTGGTATACTTCTGGCTCCTGTTCAGCTGGTAGATTGCACCAAACGCCGTGATAAATAGTAATGAGCCAAGAAAATTGACATTCAGCAGGGGCTGTATGCTGATGGTATATTGTTCCGGTGTATATCTTTCATAGGCCAGCATCCAATCCTGCAGCAGGCTTAAAAAAGCCAGCAACATTAAAGGATATGAAAGGTATTCATACACGGCAACAGCTTTTGTTCTTCCAATCCAGAAAAGCAGCAAGGCTTCGCCTGTCCAAAGCAGTGTAACCCAGGATCCGTTCAGCTGCACCGGTATGGCAATGGTAATGAAGACCAGCGACAGACCCGCTACAAGGAAAAACAGCTGGCGATCGGCCAGCTTTTGCCGGTAGATAACCGCACTGATAATAAAATGAACCACGGCATTGGCCAGTGTAAAAAGGCCCAGCAGCTGCGCACCTGTAGTATTGCCTGATAAAATGGAGTATCCTATACCGTAAAAAATAAAAGCATTGCACAGCAACATAATAATATCAAGCAGCTGAAATTGTTCTTTTTTAACGAGCTTATAGGCCAGGAATATGGCGTAAAACAATCCGAAGAAGACGGTTAAGAACAGCAGCGCCAGGTTAATATGTTCTGCCTGGCGGTAGCTATCAATATACCATGCTGCGTAGATTAACCAGGTAAGCGCAAACGCGGCATAATACAACGATTTCCAGTATTTTTTAACGGCAATCATCAGTATACCGGCATTAATGATGGCCATATAACTAAAAAGGATTGCCACTTTGCCGGAACCATCGCTGAGCAGGAAGGGGACAGCGTAAGCACCTACCAGCCCAATATGCGCAATTACCTGCCGGTTATAGTTGATGGCCGCCACCACCGTGAAGGCCGTAAATACCAGCATGAGTGCAAACGCCATGGTTTGCGGAAACAGGTTGTAAAAGGCGTAGGCTGCATAGGTAATAAAATACATGATGGCCATGGCGCCACTTACCAGTACTGCGCTAAAGCTTTCATACTTCTGTTTCAGTTTTATGCCAAACAATAACAAGCCCAGGCCAACCAGGTAGCCCAGTATAATCCTGGTAAGGGGGCTGATTAAATCATGTTCTATCGAATACTTGGCACCGATACCCACGCCGATTACTGTTATGCCAATACCAATCTTATTGATGAGGTTTTCACCGATGAATTTCTCCAGGCTGCTTTTGCCAGCTACAGATTGTTTTACTGGTGAAACGTTGAAAGAAGCGGGTGCAATGGGTTGCGGAGTGGCAGACTGCGGCGCCATCACAGGGCCCTTGCTTTCTCCAGGCATTACCCTAAAGCCGCTTTCTGCTGGCGGCGCCATTGCCGTCTTTGGTAGCCCGGGTGATGCAGGCTGCAGATTGTTGGCTGCTTTCAGCTGGTACAATTCGCTGCGAAGGGCATATATTTCTTTGCTGAAAATCTCCTGCTGCCTGGAAAGCATTTCCAGTCTTTGTATCAATTGGTTGATGCGGTCCGGGTTGTCTGGCATAAGAAGGGGATAAGATTCGCTAAATATACATCGCTCTCCTTAATATTCATAACCGCCATTGTCTGGAAGGTTGATTAGGGTGATTTTTTGATGGGCAGATTTCGGCTGCAGCGGCATTTTTGTACTGACCGTTTTTACTATCTTTTATTAGAATTGAAACTACATCTCGTTTCATAGCAAACGCATCAACGAAATCATCTCATCACAAAAATTAACGATTCGAACTATAGCCGCTCATACAATTTCCGCAGCTTCTGCCGGGTCATAATTTTCTCCCAGTCTTTTCCGAGGGCATTTTCCCAGAGCGGTTTCATTACCATAGATACATCTATCATTTTTTCAAACTGCTCTTCGCTGAGGCCACTACAAATGCCCTGCGGAATATCTATATTGTTTTTTTCTACCATGTATTTGAATTCCTTCACACCTTCAGGATAGTAGTCTTCCAGGTGGTTCATTACAATGCAGTTACCAATACCGTGCCTGGTACCCAGCAGGTAGCTGAGGCCATAGCTTACCGCGTGGGCTACCCCTACCTGTGAGTAGGCAATGCTCATACCGCCTGCATAAGATGCCATCATCAGCATATCATCGCATTCGTCATCCCATTCATTCTTATCTACAAAAACCTTCTGGCAAAGCTGCAGGGCCTTTTCGCCGTAACTTTTACTGAACTCATTCAGAAATGTTCCCTGCAAACTTTCTATACAATGGATATAGCAATCCATTCCGGTATAAAAACGCTGGTTAGCAGGTGCATTGCTGGTTAACTCCGGGTCAAGCACAATCTGGTCGAAGGGCGTAAAATCTGAGTTCATGCCCAGTTTCTTGGTAGGACCGGTAAGCACCGTAGTGCGCGATACTTCTGCACCTGTGCCGCTAAGCGTGGGTATACCGGCTTTGTACACACCGGGATTTTTTACCAGGTCCCAGCCCTGGTAGTCTGCGGCAGAGCCGGGGTTATTCATCATCAGGGAAACTGCTTTTGCCAGGTCCATGGCAGAGCCTCCGCCAATGCCAATAACACCACTGATGCTGCCAAAGCTTTCCTTCAACTGGCTGGCCAGGCTATCTACGTAAGATGTCTTGGGTTCGTAAGTAACGTCTACATATATAATTTTATCGTTGCCGCGCAGGGGTATACGGCTGGCCAGGGGCTTTCCCTCAAAAAAATGATCCAGCAAAAAGATCATGGGTTTGCCGGGCTTGCGTTGCGGTTGCAATATTTCATCTAACTGGTTAAAACTGCCACGGCCATAGACTACGTAGCTCACCATCTTAAAATTACGGAATGCCATAGTGATGAATTTAGAGACGCGAATTTACAGCAATAAAAAATAAACAGCCAGCGTGCTTTTAATAATAACCCCTACCAAATTCCCTTCATTGGCCAAACCTGCAGGCCTACCAGTTTGCTTTTACCTCCTTCACTAAAAAGCGCCATGCCGGCTTCAGCTGGAGCATTAAAAAAC
>JANPGT010000497.1:0-1812 GCA_031424135.1 Chitinophagaceae bacterium | reverse complement strand
CGCAGGTAGCAAAAGAAACCGCCAGCATAGTATTGAAAGATGACTCTTTTACATCAATAGCAGAAGCCGTGGCCTATGGAAGAACCATTTTTGAAAACATACAGAAATTTGTTGTCTACCTGGTTTCGTGTAACCTGAGTGAAATACTTATTGTTACAGTGCTGGGCATTATTGCACCGGCATCCACCTTATTGCCTTTACAGATATTGTTCCTGAATATGGTAACGGATATCTTTCCTGCACTGGCACTGGGCCTTGGCAAAAAAGACGCTGCGGTTATGCTGAAACCTCCACGGGATCCTTCAAAAGACATTATTGATAAAAGAAACTGGCTAACCATAACCCTGTATGCAGTCATCATTACGCTGTCTGTAATGGCGGCGGTATTTTATTGCAAACTGTATATCACGCAGGATAATCAAACCAGCAGCAATGTGGCCTTTATTACACTGGCTTTTGCGCAACTATTTCATGTATTCAATATGTCTTCGCTGCAATCGGGCCTGCTGAACAACGAAATCACCAGGAATAAATTTGTTTGGTTTGCTTTTATCATTTGCGCAGGATGTATGGCATTGGTATTTGCTGTTCCACAAATACGGCTGGTGCTGAACCTGGCAGTATTATCACAGCAGGTTTGGGTAGTATCGCTGCTGGCAGCATTGCTGCCGCTGTTGCTGATTCAGCTTTACAAAGTAATTTACACGTTTACCCGGTCAGCAACAGTAAAAGACGGTGTTGCATAAAACAATAGCCGTGTATTTTTTATAATTTTTGGTACACTATGAGCTGATAAATATCTCAATAAATGTAAAATCCATTAAGTAACTTATTCTTACATTTATACATGTCCGCAGAAAATTTCAATATAGAAGGTCTAACAGACGCACAGGTGGTTGAGTCAAGGGAAAAGCACGGGCGCAACCGGCTTGAATTTAAAAAAGAAAACGGTTTTGTTGATGCGGTAAAAAGCCTGGCAAAAGAACCCATGGTAGTATTGTTGCTGGTGGCAGCTGCTATTTATTTTATCAGTGGCGACACCGGGGATGGTATTTTCCTGGCTGCCGCCATTGTATTGGTGTCCGCCATATCTCTGTACCAGGATTCCAGGAGCCGCAATGCCCTGGAAAAATTAAAAACTTTTACGCAACCCTTCTGCAGGGTAATCAGGAATGGCGCTATCACCCCCATCAGCAGTGAAGACCTGGTGCTGGGCGACAGCCTGGTGGTAGAAGAAGGGGTGGCCATACCTGCCGATGGAACAATCGTTCATTCCAATGATTTTTCTGTGAACGAGTCGATACTTACCGGCGAGTCTTTACCAGTAGCTAAAGCCCCGCAACTAAAGGACAATGAAATTTACGGCGGTACCACGGTCACCGGCGGCCTGGCCATTGCCACTATTACTGCCATAGGCAATGCCACCCGGCTGGGCAAAATCGGTAAAAGCCTGGAGAGCATACAGGAAGAAAAGACACCATTGGAATTGCAGATAAACAATTTTGTAAAAAAAATGGTGATTGTGGGCGCCATCGTTTTCGTAATTGTTTGGGCCATCAATTATTTCCATTCTTATCTCATACTGGATAGCTTATTAAAAGCGCTTACACTGGCCATGAGTATTTTACCCGAAGAAATACCGGTAGCCTTTACCACTTTTATGGCACTGGGGGCGTGGCGACTGATGAAAATGGGCATCGTGGTAAAACAAATGAAAACGGTTGAAACGCTCGGAAGCGCAACCGTTATTTGCACAGATAAAACGGGCACCATTACTGAAAACAATATGAGTTTGGCAAAAGTTTTTGTGCT
>JANPGT010000496.1:0-9536 GCA_031424135.1 Chitinophagaceae bacterium | reverse complement strand
TAAATGCCTTCCTGCCCGCTCCGGGACAGGCCGATCTGCAAAAGTAAAGGAAAAAAGCTGAGGTTTGGAAACAAAAAGCCCATTATTAATGGCAACATATTACACAAAAACTGGCTGTATCAGCGGGCTGCTGGGGGCAGTGCAGGAGTGCCTGCAACCGCCGGTTACTGCAACCGGCATAAAAATGGCATAATGCAACCCGGAGCAAGCTGATTCCGACTCGTGCAGGTATGGGTGTACAATTATTTGCGGCAAAGGAATTGTAAAATTTTTACCGTTCTGCTGTAATCCCATTTGCTCTTATACCTTTGCAACCAGCAACCAATTCAATTATATGTTTCGTACTATTACTGCCAGTGCCTTATCCCTGTTTCTACTAACCGGAACCGCCTTTGCACAGAAGCTTAAAAAAACCGACCAGGCCATAATTGCCAGCCTGCAATCTCATGTAAGCTTCCTGGCAGACGATAAACTGGAAGGCCGCCGCGCAGGTTCCAACGGAGAAAAACTGGCCATGGAATATATTGCCGGGCAATTAGAAAAAGCAGGCTTGCAGCCAAAAGGAGATAATGGAACCTGGTACCAGGCTTTTGACATTAATGATGGCAAAGACATCAGCAAGGAAAGCTACCTGCTGATCAATGGCGGCGAAATTAAACTGCCTGGTTATTTTCCTTTTATTGGCTCTCCCACCAAATTGATTGAGGCAGCCCCTTCTATTGCGCTGCGCGAAGCAGGTATGCCCTGGTTCCTGAACCTGAAAGAAGAGCTGGAAAACAACAAAAGCAACCCGCATTTTGATGTGCAGGCTTTTATACTGGAGCAGGCAAAAGATGCGGAGAAGAAAAAAGCCATTGCTTTACTGGTATACAATACAGGCACTACAGAAGATGGTTTACAGTTCGACGGAAAAGAAAAAGCTGCACCGCTGGGCATACCGGTGATTTATGTAAAAAAAGAGATCGCCAAAAAATATTTTGCTGATGAAAGCGCTACCGTAGAAATCAAATTAAAAACCTCGTTTACCGATAAAAAAAGGGTGGGTCACAATGTAGTTGCCTATATAGACAATGGCGCGCCCAGCACCGTAATTGCCGGCGCCCATTTTGACCACCTGGGCTATGGAGAAGACAATAACTCTATGTACCGCGGTGCCGAAAAAATGATTCACAATGGCGCTGATGACAATGCCAGTGGTTCCGCAGCATTAATTGAACTGGCAAAAATGCTGAAAGGCTCAAAGCTGAAAAACAATAACTATCTGTTGCTGGCATTTTCAGGGGAAGAGCTGGGCCTGTTTGGTTCAAAACACTATACTGAGCACCCTACGGTTGACCTGGCAAAAGCCAATTACATGATTAATATGGACATGGTAGGCAGGCTGAACGACAGTACCAAAACGGTGAGCATTGGCGGCTATGGCACTTCTCCCACATGGGGCAGTTTGCTGTCTGCCATCAGCGGCGACCAGGCTTTTATCAGCAAGTACGACAGCAGTGGTACGGGCCCCAGTGACCATACTTCTTTTTACCGCAAAGACATACCGGTCCTGTTCTTTTTCACCGGTACGCATCCTGATTACCACCGCCCCAGCGATGATGCAGATAAAATCAACTATACCGGCGAATACCGTATTGTAAAATACATTTACAAGATCATTGAGGCGGCCAATAAAAAAGGAAAACTGGCTTTCAGCAAAACAAGGGAGACCCAGTCAGTAGGTGCTGTAAGACTAAACGTTACCATGGGCATTATGCCCGATTATGCCTACAGTGGCAATGGTGTACGGGCCGATGGCGTAAGCGAAGGAAAGCCCGCGCAGAAAGCAGGCCTGGTAACCGGGGACATTATTGTACAACTGGGCGAATACCCGGTGCTTTCTGTAGAAAACTATATGCAGGTATTGAACAAGTTTAAAAAAGGCGATAAAACAAAAGTGAAGTTTAAACGGGGCAATGAGACGAAAGAAGCGGATGTGCAGTTCTGAGTTCCTGGTTCTTAGTTCACCTGAAACCCGAAGTTCAAGCCAGAAAATAAACATCCATAAGAGGCGCTAGCCGGTTGCTGCGAAAACTATAAACCGCGAACTATGAACTAAAAACTATTGCATGAAACTCAAACTGGACATGGACGAAATGGCGGAGGCATTCTTTGAAGATACCCGCCTGGTGGGTATTGTGGCCCCCATTAAAGACTACCAGTTTTGCTGGCAGCTAAACCGTTTGTTTCATTTCAATTTCAGGCTGAACAATGGCATTGACATTCAGCTGACCAAAAAACTGATCCGCTTTTCCTTCCCCGTGTTTAACTACCCGGAACCTAATAACTCGCTGGTACATTATCTCTATAACAACAAGCACAATGGCGAATACCTGCTGCCGGAATTCAAGCACAATGATTTTTTATGGTTGATGAAGGGCGACGCGGTAGACGATAACAAATTTGAAAACATCAGCAAATCCATCCGGCAGATAAGCGGGGTGCAGATGGTGAGCGAGCTGACCCATGAAAGAATCAGCCACAAGGGGAACCTGATGTTTTAGTAAGCATTTTTATAATTGGGCTAAAGCCCATTCAGGGCCGGTATGCCCTTGCCAGGGCTGAAGCCCTGGGTTACAAAGAGACACCGTGACGAAGCACTTGTCAGACAATTTTCCTATCACAAAACATGGGCCGATCCTGCTACAGGAATATTTTTAGCAACCACCCTCAAGGTACAGGAACTGATTTTAAAAAGCATAGAGCAGCAATTGGTACACGAATGGTTTTCTTTAACCCACGGCTTCAGCCCTGGGAATTGAAGCAGTATTCACGTGGGCTTTAGCCCAAAATCAAATCTGGCACAATGATTTCAGCAGATACAGCGGTAGATTTGCATTGACTAGTGTTTCAATTATTGACCAGTTAAAAATTTTACATGAAGACAAGTTTTATAAACGAAAAGAAATGGGCAGCAGCTTCCAAAGACAGCGTTTCGGCAGAAGGCAGCTGGACCGAAGCCAACAATACCCTTTACCGCAAATTTCAATTCAAGAATTTCTCCGAGGCATTTGCTTTTATGACCAGGGTAGCGCTGGAAGCGGAGAAAATGGATCACCATCCGCTGTGGACCAATGTGTACAATACGATAGAGATATGGCTGTCTACCCACGATGCAGGGGATATTGTTACCGATAAAGACCGCAAACTGGCAAAAAAGATAGATGCACTGGCTGGCTAAACTATACCGATAACTTTTTCTTCCTTTTTAACTATACGGCCGATGGGTTGTAAGAAATTTTCCAGTCCATTGGCTGATAAAATATTTTTGACAGCTTTTATACCCCCTGCTGACACTGCGATTAGCAAACCCCCACTTGTTTGCGGGTCTGCAAGCACCGCTTTTTGCGCTTCCGTAACAGTACCCATTTTATCACCATAACTGGCCCAGTTGCGCAGCGTTCCGCCAGGAATGCAGTTTTCTTTAATATACCAGGGCAGGTCGGAGGTAATTAATGGCAAGCGGTCGAACTCAATTTCCGCGCTGCAGCCGCTGCCTTCTGCCATTTCCAGCAGGTGACCCAACAGGCCAAAACCGGTTACATCCGTCATGGCATTAACTTCTTTGATGCCGCCCAGTATTTCACCTACTGCATTTAACTGCATCATCTGTGCGGCGGCCATCCCCTCATGCCTGGCGTGCAGTTTTCCTTTTTTTTCTGCCGTGGTTAGAATGCCCACGCCCAGCGGTTTGGTAAGAAATAAGGTGTCGCCCACTTTGGCTTCGTTGTTCTTCTTGATGTTTTCAATGTTTACCAGGCCATTTACGGCCAGGCCAAAGATGGGCTCCGGCGAATCGATGCTATGCCCCCCTGCCAGCGAAATACCCGCTGCCGCGCAGATGCTCCGGCTGCCTTCTATCACCTGCTGCGCCACTTCAGGCGCCAGAGTGTTGACGGGCCAACCCAGTATGGCAATGGCCAGCACCGGCTTTCCGCCCATGGCATATACATCGCTGATGGCATTGGCGGAAGCAATTCTGCCAAAATCATAGGGACTGTCTACAATGGGCATAAAAAAATCGGTGGTAGAAATCAATGCCGTTCCATTGCCCAGGTCATACACGGCTGCGTCGTCTTTGCTGTGATTGCCTACCAATAATTTCTTGTTATCCGGCATGGTAAAATTGCTGTGCAGTATTTTGTCTAATACTGCCGGTGCTATTTTGCAGCCACAGCCGGCACCGTGCGAGTATTGGGTAAGTTTTATGGGATTTTCTTTCATATAATTTTTGGGGTAAATCTCTTTTGACTAAACCGCCTCGAACCGGCGGGCTTCGTACGATATCTTACTTTTTTGCTTCGCCAAAAAAGGTAACCGGCAGGTTACGAAAAAAAAGGCGACCCGAAAACGAAAACAGCCCGTTTTCGGGATGATTCACTGATTAAGCTTTTGTACTACTGTGGTGAACAGCATTTGTTCAATAGTCGGCGCTTTCAATACACCAGACTAATTAATTTACCTGTGTCTTTATTTCAGCGGCATTGAAATACTGCAACAATTTTTCGGCGTTTGCAGTGGCATCTACCTGGTGGCAGCTGATAAAATGCTGCGGGGCGGCCGGCAGCGGGCGCGACTGCAAATTTTTTTTATACCATTTATCGTAATAAATTAATAATACCCTGAAGCTTTCCGTAAGGTTGTCTTCAATTAAAAAATTAACGGCGGTTTTTGTTTCCAGGGGGCCCAGTCTTTTTTTGATGCGTATAATGGCGTTCAGCATTTTCTCCTTGTCCTGTTTACCATACCAGTCTACAATACATTGCAGCCTTGCTTCGAAAGGAATATCTATAAAATACAGGGGCGATTGCCGGATGGTTTGCCAGAGCTGCCCGGGAATGTTCAGATCGCCAATGCGCTGGCTCTCGTCCTCCAGCCAGATGGTTTGCTGCAGGCCCCTGCTTTGCAACTGCAGTGCCAGCAGGTTTTCAAACATTTCCTGGCTGGGTTGCGGCGGCATGCCCAGGTTGCCAAAAGCAGAACCTTTGTGGCTGGCAATGTTTTCCAGGTCTACCATGACAGCACCCTGTTTTTCCAGCTGGCAAAGCAATTCCGTTTTTCCGCTGCCGGTATAGCCACCAACTATTTTGAGTTGCCAGGGCAATGTAAAACTGTTCAACACCCATTGCCTGAATTTTTTATAGCCTGCCACCAGGGTATATACTTTGAACCCATATAAATCCAGCAACCATGCCACCCCTGCGCTGCGCATACCCCCGCGCCAGCAATGCACCAATACTGTTTTCTTTGCAGCAGGTGAACCATTGCCATCAAGCTGCTGGGCGCAGATGGTCTCCGCTGCTTCCACCATGGCCCGCATTTTTGGCCCAAAGTAATCAAGCCCTATTTTAATGGCTTTTTCGCGGCTTTGCTGCTTGTAGGCAGTGCCCACCACTTTCCTTTCTTCATCAGAAAACAAAGCAAAGCTTTGCGCACCGGGTATGTGGGCGTGTGCAAATTCACCCGGACTTCTTACATCCAGCACGGGGTACAGTTCTGCCAGCTGCAGAAACTGTTCGATAGCTATTTTTTCGATTGCCATGGATCAAACAAAAATAAAAAAGCCATCCCGCAAACAGCGGATGGCTTTGGTTTATATTTTAACCAGTTGCTTCAATTATAATACCAGCACGCCTTTGGCGGTAAAGATAAGTTCCTTTTTAGGAGCCTTTATCTTGCTGATTTCTTCCTTGCTCTTGCCTGCATCGCCGGCATAATGTTTCAGCTGTTTCACGGATGTTTCTTTCACCGCCGCTTCGCCATCCAATACCACTTCTTTACCTACAATATCTTTTGGCATAAAAAAACCATAGTCTTTAAACTTCACCATCATGGCTTCTCCACCCGGCTTTTCTACTTTCATCCAGCAACCTTTTTCCTGGCAAACCGATAATACTTTCCCGGTGGTCTTGCCCGTAAATTTTGCGGCTTTGGCATTGGCTTCAATCTGGGTTACCGGTATAGCACCTTCTGCCGTAGTAGCTTCACCGTAGGTAGTGCCTTTTACTGCAGGCGCCGGATCCTGCGCAGCTGCCACCAGGATAAGCACCAGCGTCATCATCAACAAGCTTATTTTTTTCATACAAAGTTTATTTGTGGCAAAATTGGGGTAAATAAGCTGAATACCCAAAAGAACCACGGAGGCGCGGAGACAGGGAGGAACACAAGGTTAAATGGGAGCAGTAGAGGTGACAGTTTTTTAAGGCAACACCGAAAGAATGGTGTTATGCCTACCACCAATAACACAACTGCCCTGCGCATGCCTGATACGCAGGGTAGTTATTATTATTGAGCTGCACTAAAATCCTCCGTGTTACTCCGTGCCACTGTGCCTGCGTGGTTCAGGTAGCAGAGAAAAACAGCACACAGGGCGGACATTTTTTTCCGCCGCAGATGGGTATTATCTCCAGCCGGTAATCTCCTGCCGCAGGGAAATTATAACTGTAGGGAAAACTGAATGCCGGGTAGTTTTGAATGACGGCACCCGTAGCATTATTGCGTAGTATGGCCACATATTTTACCGCGCAGCTTCCCTTGCAGGTGTACTTACCCATCAACCTGATGGGCGAACCTTTTTTAACTGCTATCTTTTCCCCGCATTTATGGATTGACTTTGCACCGGTAACCGTTACCAGTTCAAAATTCGACCAGCCATCGGGGTTACAATCGCAGGCGGTATCGCAATTTCTTACCGTAAAAAAGAAGCGGCAGGGCCTGCATTTGGTATCGCCGCAAATGGGTGTTATTTCAAGGCTATATGTACCCGGTGCAGCAAATTTGTAATTCCACGGGAAATTAAACGGAGAGAAATTTTGCACCACCGTATTGGTAGCGGTATTTTTCAGTACGGCTGTGTATTTGGCTTCGCATTTACCAATGCATTTGTACAAACCTTTCAGCGAAACCGTATCTGCACAGGTAAGCGCAAACTGGTAGCCGCATTTTACTTTTATGGCCGGTTTGCTGCCAATCTTTGCTGCAAATGTTGCCCAGCCATCGGGGTTACATTTGCAGGCCTGGTCAACACAGGGTGGAAACTGGTCTGACATGATTTCGATCTTACATTTTTTATCGCCACGTGTAAACACCAGTATAAAAGCAGCACTGTTGCCTGCTGCAATAAAAGGCGGGTTATCTGTAAAAGTGATGGGCACATTTACAATGGTATTGGGCGGCACGGTCAGTGGCATGGTAAGGGTTACGTCACCGGCAACCTGCTGCATAATTTCCTGCAGCTTAAAAGTGCAACCGGGTCCGTTGCCCACATTGAGTATGCCTGAGTATACCGGGAAACCAGCAGCGTTTTTGCCCTGGCATTTCCAGCTCATGACCCTGAATTTAATACTGCCGCAATTACAATCCTGCTGTGCGGCCAGCTGGGTGACTGCAAACAAGGCAGCTAAGAGGAGTGATACAATCTTTTTCATGTAAAAGGTTTTAATTGATAAAGCTGCAAGAAGCAGTTACCAAAGGTAGACCGGGCAACTACCCTTAAACAATACCACTTTGTGGGGAGGGAACCACAGAGACCAAAGACACAGAGCGGCACGGAGCTTTGTATTATGGGACCAGGGAGGGCGCATTGGCGAAGGCGCTCAGGGAGGGAATAAAAAAATAAGAATTACAACTTAATAAACGAAATCATCCGGCCGTCTTATCACCCACTAACAGCTAAAAGCTCACCGCTTTCTTCACAGACACGCCGCCCGCAACTTCTTCATATATTCCATTCCCTTTTCGCGGGCGAATACAATATTGCGGTCGGGTATTCTTTCAGGATGCGGGTAAGCTGCTACGGCTTTCTCCATACTGTCTTCGCGCAGCAGGTGCAGCATGGGGTAGACAGAGCGGTTGGTATAATTGGCAGCATCATCAGCTGCAGCATCTGCAAAAATATACAGCGGGTGAAAACTAGCTACCTGGTAAACGCCCTCGTATCCATGCTTTTCCAGCAGGGTCTCGGCCATGGCTACCATATCAAGATAATTATCAAAACGGGCAAAGCCCCTGGTAAAAATAAGCAGGCTGGTGGCAATGGCGGGTTGCTCATCCAGCCGGATGCATTCCTGCAGAAATGCGTCCAGGCAGGCAGTAATATCCACCGATTCCTCCACCTGGTAATGAATACTGTTCTGCTTTACCTCTTTAGCGGCAAACGGACAGAAATTACAGGCAATCACTACTTCTGTAATCCATTTTCTTGTCTGCTCAATTGCCTGCGCTGCAGTATCCATTAGAGTGTATTAATGGCGGCAAAGCTATTGGTGTTTGCCGGTGATAGGAATTAAATTATTGATACGCCGTTGACCTGTTCCAGCCATACGGCAACGGGTAATTTGCAGCGTAATGGTTGCCATAACAGTTTTTCATTGTAAAAAAGGTTGTTACCCAATTGTAAGATCACGGCATGGGTTTTTTCTTACTGCGAAAACCATCTTTTGATTGGTTCATCGATTGCAGCGCTGCCATGCAGGGTGTTTTCAGATACAGCTATTTATTGATACCTGCAAATTTAACAAGCGTTACCTGCTAAATAAGACAGGGGCCGGCAAATGGAGGGTTGATGGCGACAAATTTTCAGGTAATGGTAACAGGTATGCCGTGCAGGCGCTGTAAAGTCTACTAAAAAGATATTTTATCGTTTAAACACCCGCTAATTTAAAGTTATCACATTGACCTGCTGATTAGTTACAGGCAAAAAAAATACCCACATTGTGGTATTGCGGGTATCCGTTATTTATTGTCCCTTTGTGTATTGTTTAGCAGCAATCGTTTTGGTTTTTTAGTTATCTCTCTCCCAGAAGTTTTCTCATGTGAACCCTGCCCATCCCCATGGCAGGGTTTTTTATGTGCAAGAACCACGGAGGCGCAAAGGGCACGGGCTTACACGGAGTTTATATTACAGGGAGCCAGGGAGACGCCGGGGCACGGAGTTACACAGAGATTCTATTAAAGCAAACTAAGCGTTAAGTATAACCGTGGTGGGTAGCCCATCTCCAATGATTGGCCCGAATGGCTATTTACCGCACCTCCCTGAAATCCCTTTGTACCTGCACTTTCCCTGGCCAACGGCACCCTCTGTGCCACCGTGGCTCCGTGGCTCAAAAACCGGTTTCTAAAAAAATTAGTCTAAAAATACTAAATAAATTAGTGTTGATAACATGTTTTCCCCTAATTTTGTCATTATACTAACTTGATTAAAAATTAACCCACATGTCAAATACTGAAAAATTAAAGGCGCTGAAGCTCACCATGGACAAAATTGAAAAAGATTTTGGAAAGGGCAGCGTAATGATGATGAATGAGCGCAGCCAGGAACCCATGGAATTTATTTCTACCGGTTCTATTGGCCTGGATACCGCACTGGGTATCGGCGGTTTGCCCAAGGGCCGTATTGTTGAAATCTACGGACCGGAGTCTACGGGTAAAACCACTATCGCCATCCATGTGATAGCCGAAGCGCAGAAAAAAGGTGGCATGTGTGCTATAATAGATGC
>JANPGT010000495.1:0-1512 GCA_031424135.1 Chitinophagaceae bacterium | reverse complement strand
ATTAATTGTACTGGACGGCAAAGAGCTGCCAGCCGGCAGTAAACTAGAAGATTATGTAAAGCCCGATGACATTGAAAGTATGAATGTGCTGAAAGATAAATCAGCAACCGGCAAATATGGTGAAAAAGCCAGCAACGGCGTAATTGAAATAACCACTAAGAAAAGCAAGGATTATTTTCCTAAAGACGTACTTGTTTTTATTGATGGCAAGGAAATACCGGCTGGCTCAAAAATGTCAGATTATGTAAATCCGAAGAATATTGAAAGCATGAACGTGCTGAAAGACAAAGTAGCTTATAGTAAGTATGGTGAAAAAGCAAAAAAAGGCGCCATCGAAATAAAAACAAAAAAGCCGGTTATTAATTAATATCTTTTAATACACTGGCTTTATCACAAATTGCTGCCATAATTGCCCCTACATTGATTATTTTGCAATGGTTACCAACCATCTTCAATGTCTTCAGCAGCACCGGTACTAAAAAGAGAAATCAGTTTATTGCAGGCTACCAGTATCAACATGATTGATATGGTGGGTATCGGTCCTTTCGTAGTGATGCCCCTGGTGATTAGTATGATGGGCAGTCATCTCTTTCTCTGGGCATGGGTGTTCGGGGCCGTTATCGCTTTTGCAGACGGAATGATCTGGAGCGAACTGGGTACCAAATTTCCGCTGGCAGGCGGCAGTTATAATTTTTTAAAAGAAGCCTACGGGCCCAAATGGGGAAGACTGATGTCTTTCCTTTTTGTTTGGCAAACCTGCCTGCAGGCACCGCTGGTAGTAGCTTCCGGTGCCATTGGGTTTTCACAATATTTCAGTTATTTAATTCCGCTTACAAAAATAGAAGGCAAGCTGGTCTCCGGGCTGGTGGTTATCTTAATTACTTTCCTGCTGTACCGTAATATCAAGACCATTGGCAAAATGGCGGTGTTTTTATGGGTGGGCGTTATCATCACTATTGTATGGATCATCTTCAGCGGATTTACCCATAAACAGGTAGATTATTCATTTTTGCCCACTGCCAGAGACGATTCTATGTTCGGCATGTCATTCGCTTTGTTACTGGGGCAAGCCTCCGTAAAAACCATTTACAGTTACCTGGGCTATTACAACGTATGTCACCTGGGCGGAGAAATCCGCAACCCGGAACAAAATATTCCGCGCAGTATATTTATTTCGATCTTTTGCATCGCCGTACTTTACCTGCTCATGAATATCAGTATTGTGAGCGTAATTCCCTGGCAGGAGGCAATGAAAAGTAAATTTATCGTTAGTACTTTCATGGAGAAACTATACGGCACACAGGTGGCCAATATTGCTACCGTACTGGTATTGTGGATTGCTTTTGCTTCTCTGTTTGCAGTGGTGCTGGGCTATAGCCGTGTACCCTACGCTGCAGCTGCCGATGGTCATTTTTTCCCGGCTTTTGCCAAACTGCATGCTACCAAAGGGTTTCCCTATGTATCGCTAATATTTTTGGGTGCCGCTGGTTTTGTATTCAGCCTTTTGTTTAA
>JANPGT010000494.1:0-9236 GCA_031424135.1 Chitinophagaceae bacterium | reverse complement strand
TTCAGGTTTACTACATCTCCCAATTTAACGGGTACGCCTTTGCTGTTTACCTGGTTTAGCAGGTTGTTCACAAACGCATTGCCCTTGTCGCCCAATAATGCACGCGGCACTTTCATGTTTATTACATAGTCCAGCGACTGGTCAAAACCATGCATACCGCCAATCTCCATATCAATGTCTTTCACTTTTAGCCTGAAAGGTTTTACCAGTACTTTGCCATTGGCAAATTCAATATAATTTTTTACATCCTTCAGCGAAAAAGATTCCAGTTCTTTTACATTCAGCAGGTTGGCCAATTTCTCCACCGGGGCAAACTTTTTAAGAAAACCCTCTATCAGCAGCAGATTTCCGTTACCGGTTAATGAGTTCAGATCCGGCATCATATTATCGCCCAGGTTGCCGTTGAACGTCAGCTGCGAGCTCAGCTTACCGGAAAGGAATTTCCCTATGGGCATAATTTTCTCTATTGTATTGAAAGCGCTGAAAGTCTTCTCCACATCAAACCCTTTTACATCATAACTTAAACTGATAGCAGGTTTCTTTTTATTGATTTTAGTAGAGTAGGAGCCGTTGAGGTTCATAGTACCATCCAGCAGGCTGGTGGTAACATTGTTCATCGTCACTGTCTCATCTTTCAGCAACAGTGAACCGCTGAGCTTATCCATGTCTATTTTGTCGTAATGTACTTTGTCAACTGCGGCATTCACCGTAAAATCAAGATTGGCGGGCACTGCAAAGGGAGCAGCTGCGGCAGTTCCTTTGGCGGCAGTGTCTGCAGACGTTCCCATCCAGTCGTTCAGATTCATCTTGTCTGCCTTAATATTTACCAAACCGGTAAGCGGCTGATTTTTTAACATGTAAGGGATCAGGTTGTCAAAAGCCCCATTGGCAGTAAAATTCGTTTTCATATACTGCCCGCTTAAATCACTGATGGTTACATTGCGTGGGTTAAAACCCGCCAGCAGTTTGTTTAATTTTACGCCATCAGGATAGTCTTTGGAAGCGTAAAAGAAATCAGCCAGGCTGATGGTTCCTGCAGCGTTAAATTTTTCATACTGCTTTTTCTCCACCGCGCTCATACTGCCGTTTACAGTCACATCTGCATTCAGCAATCCTGCCAGTTTGGTACCAGCTTCCAGTTTCACCAGCTGGGCTATTTTAGAAAGATCCAGCCTTCCTTTTGCAGCGGCATCCACAAACATATCGCTGACCGGTGTTTTTACCAACAGCCTGAAATCGAAAGGATCATTGTCCATTTCAATATGGCCCTGTGGAATATTGACTACTGTATGGTCTGTAACCCCGTCAGGATTGTCGACCTTTACGGAGAAATTGATGTTTTTTACTGGTTTCGGGAGATCCGGGTATTGAAAAAATCCATCTTTTACCTCCAGGTTAAGGTTGTAGGCAGGTATCTGTGCAGCGCCGTAAGTGCCTTTTACAAAACCGTTGAACAGGGCTTTGCCGCTGGTTTTAATACTGGCAAAATTATTCTGGTACACCACCGGCACCAGCGATAAAATATTTTTAAAGTCGGTTGAAGGCGCATCGTACTTAATATCCATATTGTAGACGCTGTCGTTCACCAGTTGAAAAAAACCTTCGCTGGTCAGCCTCAGCTCGTTCAGCAGAATCTTATCTGTTTTAAAACTGTATTTATTGGTTTTATTGTCTACCTGTATATCAGCATCGATGCTGGTTTTTGTTTTGGAGAAATACGGAATATTGCCATAACTGAAACTAAGGGCATCTGCAGTGGTTTTGGTGGCCAGGGTAAACAGATCTGATGTAAAATCACCGCTGCCGGAATGGTTCAGCCCGGTAATCTCGCTGCTCATATTAGAGAAGGCGTCGTCGTATTTTACGTAGCCGTTACGGATGGCGTACGACTGCAGGTTGAGCTGGAAGGGTTTTTGTTCTGTGCTGGCAGCGGTTGCAGCAGTATCAGGTTTTACAATATCCCAGTTGGCTTTGCCGTCTTTGGTAACAATGGCATGGATACGGGGATCTTCAACATTGATGGAATAAACTTTGTATTCACCGCCTTTTATCACACTCATGATATCTACAGCTACATCAATGTCTTTTGCTGCAAACAGCGTATCGGCAGCAAATTCATTGAGGCCTGTTACCTGTAGTTTGTTTAATCCCAGTGCCACTTTAGGAAAATGCCGGAAGAAGGAAATATCAACCGCTGCAAAATCAACTTTTGCGTTAAGGCTTTTGTTAATTTCTGTTTTTACCAGCGCCGTTATTTTGTCTTTAAAAATAAAAGGAGCGGCAAAAGCAGCGCCCACCAGCACCAGTAAAACAATAAGCGTAATTTTGAGAATTTTCTTAACCATGACTTTTCTGCGGATATTTTATTGCTGCCTTTCCGGCAGCGATGATTCGAATGTAAAATGGGCCGCGAAGATCATAAGAAACGGCCGTTTTTAAAATTTTTCTATAGATTTACCCTTATTTTAATTTCAGATAAAAAACACGGATCGCAAATATGACGCCAGAAAGAACAGAGCGGTTGCTCTCCGTACTGAATAAACGGCAAAATAATATTACTGTTGTGCTGGAGAACGTGTTTGACCCGCATAATATTGCCGCTGTAATGCGTACCTGCGATGCGGTAGGTATACAGGATATCTACGTGCTGAATACCAAAATAGCCATGCACAAAAAATTTGGCCAGAAAAGTTCTTCCAGTGCCGCCAAATGGCTCAGCATTCACCAGTTTACCGGGGCTGCTGCCTGTTTTGCTGAACTGAGGCGTCACTATAACCTCATTTTAACTACCCATCTCAGCAGCGATGCAATAGCTTTACATGATATTGATTTTACCCAATCCATTGCGCTGGTATTTGGCAACGAGCATGCCGGGGTAAGCGATGAAATAAGGGCCATGGCGGATGGCAATTTTATTATTCCCCAGGTAGGAATTATCAAATCGCTGAACATCTCCGTAGCCTGTGCAGTAACCGTGTATGAGGCATTGCGTCAGAAAACCCTGGCGGGTCATTACAATACCACCGGGCTCAGCAACGAACGGTATGCCAGCCTGCAGAAAGAATGGGGATTTATCACTGAAAAAGAAAATGCCACAGAATGAAAAAACACTTGTTGCTTTTTGTACTGCTGCTTACACAACTGCAGGGCTTTACGCAGGCCATCCGGAAGATGAAGGCTTCAGAACTGAATGCCTATATTACCAGCAGCAGGAAGCCGCTGGTGGTGAGCTTCTGGGCAACCTGGTGTGCCTCCTGCATAGAAGAAATTCCTTATTTTATATCTACCATTAAAGAGAAATATAAAGACGAAGTAGAACTGGTGCTGGTTAGCCTGGATATAAAATCTTACTATCCCCAAAAAATTGAAGCATTTGCAGCCAAAAAGAATTTTACTGTGCCTATTTTCTGGATGAATGAGCCCAACGCAGATGTGTTTTGCCCAGCGATAGATTCTCAGTGGAGTGGCGCCATTCCTTCAACGCTGATGGTAAATAACAATAAACAATACCGGAAATTCTACGAGGTAGGCATGTCTCCCATGCAATTCGATAGAAATATAAAGCTCTTGCTGGAAGGAAAGCCGGTGATTGCAGCTGTTAGCCGTTAGGTGTAAAAGCAGCTGTTAGCTTTTAGGCATTAGCTATTAACCTATCCCGGCTATAGAAATGAAGAAAACTGACTGGAGAGAAAGGGACCATTAAAACGGCAATGCAAAAGTACTAACAGCTAATAGCTCCTATGTTCCCTTTCTTCGTATAGAACATCCCACAGACCTGGATTCTTTTACCCCGATATCATTGCCTCCCGTCATTTCAGTGATAGCCTGTTTAAGGTGGTTTCTTTTCACTTCAGTGATATCAGCCGGGCTATCATCTATGGCCCCATGGTACACCAGCTTGCCATTCTTATCAAACAGGAAGCACTCCGGCGTACGGGTAGCACCAAATGCATCTGCCAGTAAATTATCGCTGTCCAGCACGTAGTACCAGTTATATGATTGCTGTTTTGCGTAGGCCTGCATGTCGGCCAGTGATTCGCCGTTATTGCGCCCTCCTTCATTGGCATTTAAAATAATCACGCCCAACCCTTTTTCTTTGGCAAATGCACAAATGACTTTGGTTCTGCCCTGGTTTTTGATAACATAAGGGCAGGTATTGCAGCTGAACATCACCAGCAACCCACCCTCCGTACGGGCCTCTTTTAAGGAGATAAGGCTGCCGCTGATGTCCTTCATCCTGATGTCTGCTTTTGGAATATCTGCCCCCAGCGGTAAGCCCTGCGGCACCCTGGTGAAGGCCGCCAGCAGCAGCGTAACAATGGAAAACAACAACAATTTCTTCATACAGCAGGTTTTTTGGTAAGACAATCAAAATCAACAAAAAGATGTTTGGGGCTGAAATCCAGGTTTTGAAGCCTGGATGCGTAAAAAGACTGATGGCTTCACCCAGGTTAACATCACAGCATTTTCACTTCGGCGTCCTTGCCTCCAGCTGACTGAGATCGCCCGTCTTTTGTTCTTCTCCCAGTTGCCTTTCTTCTGCCATAACCATCAGCGAGTGAATGCTTACATTCAGCTCGTACCCCACCAGTAATATCAACGAATTTATATATATCAAACTCATTAAAACAATAACAGTACCAATAGACCCATACAGGGCGTTGTATTTGCCGAAATTATTTACGAAAATGGAGAATCCAATGGTGCCCAGTATGCTCAGAGAGGTTGCCAGTATGGAACCCGGCGAAGCCAGTCTCCACTTCTTATTGATGTCCGGTGCATACTGGTAAATAAAGGCGATGGAATAAAAAATAAGCGCTACAATCAGCCCCCAGCGCAGCAGGTCAATCAGGTTCCTCACATCTTTATTGGTAATGCCCAGCCATTTCAACACCACGCCCTGCATAATCAGCAGGATAAGTGTGGCCAGCAGCAACGACATAATCAGGAGTGTAAGCCTGATGGCTATCCATCTTTTTTTAAGACCCGTTCTTTTACGGGCGCCCATATAGTTTTTATTGAAAGAACGCATAATGCCCATCATACCATTCGATCCGAAAAAAAGCGCCAGTATAAAACCGAAGGACAGCAAACCCACTTTGGGATTATCAAGGAAACCATTTACAAAAGAAATAAGGTTGTTATTGTGTTCTTTTGCCGGAATGATATCGGTAATCAGCTTATTGATCTGCATTTCCAGCCCCCTTTTTTTAATAAACGGCAAATGGGGCACCAGTGTAAACAGGAAAAGGCAGATAGGGGGGATGGCCATGATAAAATTATAAGAAACCGCCGCGGCCCTTTCTGTAAGACTTGTTTTCTTTACCTGCCGCACAAAAAAATGGATAACATCGTAGAGGGGCACCCCGTTAAAACCGGGCAATATAATTTTCTTGCTCCTGTTTTGCAGGAACCGAAAAAACAATGTATTGTATATGATGCGTTCCAGTTTGGTCATGGCATTCTACGCGGTATTATTGGGCAGCCGCCTGCTTCTGCTGCATTAATTTATCCAGCGCCTGCTGGTATTCTTTGGCGTACTTCAGGTGCTCTGGATAGGTTTCCGCAAAATTAGAATACCCGTCCAGGCTGGCTTTTGCCACAAAGTAGATATAATTGGTGGCAGGTGACGTAATCACTGCATCAATTGTTTGAGAAGAGGGAGTACAAATAGGGCCGGGAGGCAAACCATATACTTTATACGTGTTATAAGGCGATTCTACCGCCAGGTGCTTTTCATAAATGCGTTTTAAACCAAACTGCCGCAAAGCAAATTTTACGGTAGGGTCTGCCCCCAGGCGCATGCCTTTACTGATACGGTTAAGGTACACGCTGGCAATTTTGCCTTTATCGTCTTTCTTTAGCGTTTCTTCCTCTACAATAGACGCCAGGGTATAGGCCGTTTGCGGGTTCAACCCGTGTTCTTTGGCCCGTAGCAGGCGTTCTGCAGTCCAGAAGCTCTCGTAGCTGCTCCTGAACTTGGTAAATATTTTGGCAGGCGTAGTATTCCAGAAATAGGTGTAGGTATCGGGGAATACGGTGGTCATAACCGTATTGCTGTCCAGCTGGTATTGCTTTAACGAATCTGCATTGCTGATATAGGCCATGAAGGCAGCTGAATCACATTCAAATTTACGGCCTACCAAAGAAGCCAGGTCTTCGCGGGTTCTCAGTTTGGTAATCACCAGGTTTACAGGTTCCTGCTGCCCGTTTTTAAGCATTCTTACAATATTCACCAGGCTCATGCCTTTTTTGATATTGTAGCGGCCAGCTTTCACTTTTTGTGGATAGTCCAGTTTTTCCGCCACTATGCCAAATACCGTACTGCTGCTGAGCACAGCATCCTTCTCCAGCGTTTGACGAACATCCTGGTAGGTGCTGCCTGTTTTAATCAGCAGGAAGTAATTCTTTCCTTCAAATGCAGTACCCGGACCAAAAAAACGCCAGCCAAACCAGGCAGCCAGCAGCAGGCAAAGCAATACGATAAGAAGCAATATTTTTTTCATTGTAAAGGATATTTAATAAACCTTGCCTGGGTATGGCCTCCAAAATAATAAAAAACCCTGTCTTGAACAGACAGGGCTATAAAAATATTGTGCCGTAAATTATTTAACGGGCTGGGTAGCAGGTGCAGGCTGTGTTTGCGCAGGTGCACTCTGGGTAGTCTTAGGTTTTGTATCCAGCTGATTTACCAGGTTTGAATTGCTGGAAGAACCATTGTTGATAAAAGCGGCCGAAAAAATACACAGCAGGGCAACAATGATGGCAAAAATCCAGGTGCCTTTTTCAAGCACATCGGTCGTCTGTTTAACACCCATGAACTGGTTGCTGAAACCGGCAATACTGCCAGACAATCCACCACCTTTGGGATTCTGTACCAAAACAATAAAACCCAACACCACACAGGCCAGCACTATCAGCACCACGAATAAGATAATCATACAATTAATGTTTTAAAATGGCTATTTTGGCTGCAAAATAAGTTGATTTTGCGGGATTTAGCAAACTTAATTTCTGGTATACTTCCACCGCTTTTTCATGCATGCCCTGTTTCTCAAATACTTCGGCCATGGCCTCGGTAATCACTTCCTTATTTTCTATGGAGTGAATGGCGTCTGCTACCACTTTTGACTCCTCATTCTCAGACAAAAGTTTGTCAATAGATACCTGCGGCAGCCTTTTCATGGTTTTCAGCCATTCTGTAAAGCTTTTCAGCTGCCTGCCCAGTTTGTCCTTAGCGTCTATTTCCAGCTTACTGAGTTTGATGCCCTGGCTGGCAAAATAGTCCACAGTATGATAGGGCTCAAACAGTGTATCGCTGCTGGCTGCCTGGGTTTCAATGATATTTTTAAACAGCGGCGTTTCCAGCGCATTGCTTTCAGTAAAAGGGGCGTCGGTAGCATCCGCTTCTTCAGGATTCTCTGCCGCTGCCGGCGTGTCCTGGCTGAAAGCCTGCCCAGTTTCTGCAACCGGCTCAGTTACTGGTTCGGTCGGTGCTGGGATAGGTATTTCATTTTCAACAACAGTGCTCCAATGGCCTTCCTGTTCATTTACGGCAGTTATCATGGCGTCTGGCAGCCAGGTTTCCTGCGGGATGGGTGCTTCATCAACCGGCGCCGATGGAATTGGCATGGGTTCGGGTTCAGGTTCAGGCGTTTCCCGTACATTGGTTGCCATTTCTACCGGCTCATGAATGGCCTGGGTTATTTCATCGTTGTAAACTGTTGCGGGTAAATCGGCCGTGATACTTGCCGGCTCCCCGGGCGTTGCCGCGGCGTCCTGGAAAATTTCGGTAATAACGTCCATCATACCAGCAGTGGAAGCAATTGTTTCGGGCATTGTTGTCGCAACCGGGTGGGGTTCGCTTACAAAGTCTGTGGCTGCGGGCATTGCGGCTAAAGCATCGTCTTGCACCGCTGCTACCGGAAAGTGCGCCGGTTCTTCTACAGGGGTTTCATTGTCCTGCGTTGTGGCTGGAATTTCTTCTGCAATAAAAGGTGATTTGTCCAGCACCGTAAAGCCCTGCACCGTTTCTGGCTGCAGCAAAAATTGCAGCCAGAGCGGGTTATTGAAATACAGTGTTGTTTTATGCAATTGAGCAGTAAACTGCGGGTGATCCGTTTGCTGCATCTTTTTCAGCAACAGGAAATGGGCAGCCGCAAAATAGGGATGTGCCTGCGCCATACGGTCCAGCTCATCTACGGTTACAGACTGCAGTGAGGGCTGGTGAAAAAGGTGCTGAACGATATTGTCGAAGGGTGCCTGCATATTTATAAGCGGCAATATACTTGCAAATTACCAGTTAGAAAAAAGACGGTTAAAGATTTCATCGCTCAGGTTTTTAATAATGCTTTCATTCAGCTGCAATTCTGCCTGCTGAATACTCACATTGGCATCAAAATCAAAACTCCTGGACACATCTTCCTCCTTGCTGCGCTTGTCGTCTATGCGGTCTATTAATTTAATATGAACTGTTACATTTAAACGGTTGGTGGCGGAGCGGTTATCTGCAATGGCGGCCGTAGTGAAAGAATAATCAACAATGGTACCACTGATGTCCATATCGGCATTATCGCCCTGTATAAGCGTGCGGTTGGTCTGGCTGTTTACTTTCTGCCGCAATTTATCTGTGAGCTGCGGACTTAACTGCGGGTTAATATACCTTGCCCTGTTTTCAATAAAACCAATGCGGATGGTTTTTATCTCTTTGGGAATGGAGGATTCTTTCAGGGTATAATGCAAACATCCCGTTGCCAGTACTGCAAAACCAAAAACAATCAGCAGGGGCGTCAATTTTTTTATAGTTGCCATCGGGTGTTTTTTTGTAGATGTTTGATAAGTTTTATAGTCAGCTTTTTTTGACCGTCCATTTTATTTCAATTACCCCTCACCTGGAAGTGCAGGACGTTAATTTGCAGATGCGATCGGTTTGCTGCAACATTCAACACCATGCGGGGTTGTGGAAATCATCGTTTGCGTTCCCTGGGCGATGCCCCGGGCTATTCATATGACGCCCCTTCAGGGCTCCCGGGCCAAACCAACCATCCACCCAATTGATTATCTTGCAGGTCCAAAAATTATTCACGACTCACGACTCACGACTCACGACTCACGACTCACGACTCACGACTCACGACTCACGACTCACGACTCACGACTCACCACTCACCACTCACCACTCACGACTCACGACTCACCACTCACAGCTCCTCCCATACCTGCTGTGCAAAATATTC
>JANPGT010000493.1:0-2657 GCA_031424135.1 Chitinophagaceae bacterium | reverse complement strand
GCCCGTGGGCTGGTGAATTGGTAACAAAGGTTACATACAAAACGGAGCAGGTATGATTTGGCTAAATTTTACAGTTATCGTCCAGGCAGCGCCTGGGCCTGAAAAAGCCGGTGATGATAAGCAACAGGCCAAAAACCAGTAACACCCAGGCGTAATCATCTTTGGCATATTGATAGCTGAGAAAGATTAACCCGGTTCCCAATAGCCAGCGCAGGATGCGGCTGAACCATATCACCCATTTTTCTGTTTTGGTGGCAGTTTTGTTTATCATAGCATAAAGTAAGGCAAAGGCAAGTTCTTTTTGGGTGACAAAGGTTACAAAGCCCGGAAACTGCTTCCGGGCTTTGTTGTACAGTGCAGAAAGCAGGGTTATACAAAAATCATATGTACTCCTTCTCCTTCGCTCTGCTTATAAAAGTCTCCTACGGTAATTACATCATTAATACCTTCGTACAGGTCTTCTTTGGTATAATGAAACATGTCCATGGCCAGTTTGCAGGCCCAAAGTTTTACGCCGCTGGCGGTAAGTATTTCCAGGAATTCATGAATATCGGGCATGTCAATCTTTTCCATTTCTTTTTTCATCATGTGGGTGGCCAGTGCTTCCACGCCGGGCAGTCCGCCCAGCATGGTAGGCACGTGCATGGCAGGGTTGCCTACCGTTGCTACGTGCAGGTGTTCAAGTTTCTTTTTATGGATGGCCTCCAGCCCGAAAAAGGTGAAAAACATTTCAGCTTCTATGCCTTCCATCCTGGCGCCGTTGGCCAGTACAAATGCGGCGTACACATTTTCCAGGGTTCCTTTTGAAAGAATGATCATCATCTTTTTTATGGCGCCTTTATTTTCGTTCATAACAGGTGTTTTATATTGTTAAATACAGCTGGCTGGTTTGGGTATGCCAGCAATTTTGGTAGCGGTTTTAAGGGGTGCGGTTGGAAAGAGCTGGTAAAATTCTTTGATATCTACCAGGCCACTTTTGCCAATGCGCCGGATACTGAGTGCTACCTGGTTTTTCTGTTCGGTCTGCAGGTATTTCAGTACCTCCCAGTGCCGCGGAGACAAATTGATATTGGCTTCGGTTGCCAGGGCTTCGCCAATTTTTTCATCCCACTGGCTAAAGTCTGTCAGGTATCCTTCTTCGTTTACGGTAATGGTTTTACCGGCAATTGTTTTTTCCATGGTATCTATTGTTTTTAATGTTGAATGCCTGTGTCGTAATGTTTTCCGCTTTCAGACATAGTGGCGGAAACAAAGGGTATATGCGTTCCTTTGAGCAGCACGTTCCAGTAAATCCAGCGGAAGGCCAGCTTGCCCATATGGTTCATCCTGCTTTCTTTCAGTAAACGCAGCGGACCTATGCCGGCAAAGGGAAAGCTGCCTTCCACCGGTTCATGCGTGTAATTAAAATCTATCAGCAGGGCTTTGCCGTTGCCTGTTTCTATAAAGCAGTTGGCATGCCCGTCGAATTCCTCTTTCAGTGGTTCACCCTTAACAAACCTGAGGATATTGTCTGTAAGTATTTCTGCTTCAAAATGGGCTACAGAACCTGCTTTAGAAGCCGGTATATTGCTGGCATCGCCCAGTACAAATATGTTGCTGTATTCTTTTGACTGAAGTGTGGCCTTGTGGGTGGGCACATAATTCAAATCATCGCCCATGCCTGATCTTTCTATTACTGCATCTCCTTTGTTGGTAGGAACGGTCACCAGTAAATCAAAGGGAACGGTTTTGCCGCCATAATCCACTATTAATTTTTTTTCATTGTCTACCTGTTCAATGGCAAAATCGCTTACAATATTTATTCCTTTTTCCTGCAGCAGGTGTTCCAGTGCTTCAGTGGCTTTTGGCTTGGTAAAAGCACCGCTTAAAGGGGTTACATAGGTAATCTCTACTTTATCGCGCATGTGTTTATGCTTAAAGAAAGAATCTGCCAGGAAGGCAAACTCCAGCGGGGCTACCGGGCATTTGATGGGCATTTCGGTAATATGTACTACCAGTTTGCCGCCCTGCCAGTTCCTTAATTTATTCCTCAGTGCAAGGGCGCCTTCAAAAGTGTAGAAATCGAATACAGACTTTTGCCATTCCGCACCCTTCATGCCTGCTGTTTCTTCGGGTGCAATTTTGGCGCCGGTAGCTATGATTAATACATCGTAAGGCAACTCGTTTCCATTCTGCAGCCTGATCTTATTTTCTGCGGGCAGTATTTTTTCAATTTGCTGCCTGATAAGCTGCACATCTTTCGGTATAAACTCCTCAATGGTTTTAACAATGTCTTCGGGTGTGTAGATATCAAATGGTAAAAAAAGATAGCCTGGCTGGTAGTGGTGGGCTTCTCTTTCATCTATGATGCTGATTTGCCACCCTGCTTTTTTCAAGTCGTGCTGTAAATGATTTGCCATCATAGTGCCTGCTGTTCCTGCGCCGAGTATTACAAGATTTTTCATTTGTGGTAGGTTTATTGATTTATTACAGTACAAAATTCAGCAGGATGGCAGTGGCGTACGATGACGCGGGTATCGTGCTGCAGTGAGACATGTCAGCGCTGCCCATGATTCTTTGTCAAAAATGCCGGTTGCGGGCAGTTATGTAATAAATGTTACCGTGATAGTTTTCTGCCGCTGCTAATTTTGATAGATTTTATCAGCATCATATTTAAC
>JANPGT010000492.1:0-2153 GCA_031424135.1 Chitinophagaceae bacterium | reverse complement strand
CCGTAAAGACTGCTGATGAAAGTTTTCTGATACACCAACAATGGTATACACTTCACCCCAAAAATCAATTTTCTTTCCCAGCACTTCTTCAGGTTTGTTAAACCCTAATTGTTCCATTCCTTTTTTATTAAAGATCACTGCATGATCATCTGTGCCATAATCCTTAGCGAAAATTCTGCCTGCAATCAATTTCATATCGAAGGCTTTCATGTAATCATAATCTACCCCAATTACCCGGTATTGCTTTTGAGTAGATTCATCGGTGCCCACCAATTTAATACCGCCTGCATTCCAGCCGACGGCTTCGCCGGGGATACTGGTAGAAACAGTAACTGCACGTACAGACGACTGCTGTTTCAAAGACTCCTTAAAGGATGTCATCTGCTGTAAGAAAGTAGAATCCGTTTGAACAATGGGGGCGGTCACCACCAATGTTTGATCAATGTTAATTCCGAGTGATTGTTTCCGCATGAATTGAATCTGCTTATAAACCGTAACGGTTCCGATCAGTAAAAACAAGGAGGCTGAAAACTGGAATACTACCAATGATTTTCTTAACAATGCTCCATGGGTGGTACTGATCATTTTTCCCTTCAATACTTCAATGGGTTTAAAGCTGGATAATACAAAGGCAGGATACAGCCCGGAAAAGAATACACCAGTTACATACAATGCAGTTAACCCGAGCCAAAAACTAGCTTTGGTAAATAAAGACAAAGAAATCTGCTGGCCGGATATTTTATTAAAGCCCGGTATAGCAACGATCACAATCAGCAGCGCCAGTATCAATGCAATACCATTTAGTACGGCAGATTCAGACAGGAACTGTATCATCAGTTGTCTCCGTTGTGAGCCCACAGCTTTTCGAATGCCTACTTCCTTTGCCCTGCTCACCGCACGGGCCGTAGCAAGGTTGATATAATTTACCCATGCAATGACGATGATAAAAAAAGCAATTCCAAGCAAAAGATAAACCGTTTTACCGTCACCGGTAGGGCCGGGTTCCATAATATAGTGTGAGTACAAATGAATATCTGTTAATGGCTGCAGCAGGTAGGTGACCGATGCGTTGTACCGCTTCATATCAGCACCAACAAATTTTTCAGCTACTGGTACGAATTTCTTTTCCACCAATGCAGGGTCAACTCCTTTACGTAACAAGAAATAAGTGAGGCAGCCGTCATTTAACCATGCGGTCTCAGGATTATTATCAGGGCCCCGCATTTTTTTATAGGTAGCATACGATAACAATACATCTGGCCGCAATTGTGTATTCACAGGAGGATCTTTATAAATCGCTGTAATGATATAATCGCTGTTGCGGTTTAATTTTATTGATTTGCCAACAACATCAGTAGTTCCAAAAATTTTCTTTGCAGTTGCTTCTGAGAGTGCTGCTGTATAAGGTTCAGTTAATGCTTTTGTTCTGTTGCCTGATATTAAAGGATAAGTAAACACGTTAAAGAAAGCGCTGCTTGCAAAAAATACCTGTTCAATTTTTAGCGGCTGATTATTCACCTCGGTAGTTACACGCCCCTCCTGTATTACAGAAACATATTCTTCTATTTCAGGTATCGCATCTTTAAAAGATTTACCTGCTGCATAAGCACCGGCCGCCCATTCGGTACTCAGTTTTCCATTGTCGTACCGGTCCTGTTTTACACGGTAGATGCGATCTTTATTGGTATGAAAATTTTCATAACTCAGCTCAAATATTACATACTGTAAAATGAGCACACAGGCAGCGATGCCGATGGCAAGACCAAGAATATTGATGGCTGAATAACCTTTGTGGCGGCTGATATTGCGCCAGGCGATTTTGAAATAGTTTTTAATCATGTAATTATTTTTATTCTGTTCGTAAACTTTTTACAGGATTTGCAATGGCTGCTTTGATTGATTGAAAACTAATTGTTATTAATGCAATCAATACTGCCGCAACGCCTGTTATTACAAATACCCACCATCCAATGTCAACACGATAGGCAAAATCATCCAACCACTTATGCATAGCCCACCATGCAACCGGGAAAGCAATGATGGCTGCAATAAAAACCAACTTTAAAAAATCTTTCGAAAGCATACGTACAATACCTGTTACAGAAGCCCCGAGCACTTTTCGAATTCCTATTTCTTTTGTTTTTTGCTCTGCC
>JANPGT010000491.1:0-3780 GCA_031424135.1 Chitinophagaceae bacterium | reverse complement strand
ACACCCACTCTCAGACTCTTTCCCTCCCCTTCTGTGGTGCGTTCGCGACCCAAGCCCTGAAAGGGCGGCATATATTGAGCACTGGGTGCAGCCCGGTGCGGGCCTAAAATTATTTGTTCTTTGACAGTTAGCTCGGTTGAATTCAACAGTATTTTGGCGTTTTTTCCTCAGTCATTCGGCTTATTCCGCGAGGGGCTTTCACCCCTCGCTGCCTTTATGCCACCCTTTCAGGGCTGGCGATCCGACCCAAGCCCTGAAAGGGCGGCATATACTGAGCACTGGGTGCAGCCCGGTGCGGCCCGGAAGTATTTCGTCATTTTCTCCCGGCCCCAATCAACCCAGTCCGACCGGGTCATTCGGGCGGGCCAATCAACAAACCAACCAAAACCTTACTTTTGCGGCTGCAATTATGGATGATATCAGACAAACCATGCTGATCCTTTTCAGCACACCGTTGTACCTGCTGGTCATTGGGTTAGAGATACTGCTCAGCAATATGCGGCAGCAGCCCTCCTATACCCTGAAAGACACGGTACAAAACATCTACCTGATGCTGCTCAATGGCGGCCTTGACCTGGTATTCAGGAGCATCTATATTGGTGTAATTCTTACTTTTTTTTATGAATACCGCCTGGTTGATATGCCGGGAGGCTGGCTGTACTGGCTGCTGTTATTGATGGCAGAAGACTTTATGTATTACTGGCTGCACCGGGTAGACCACCAATGCCGCCTGTTCTGGGCTACGCATGTAACGCACCATTCGTCGGAACAGTTTAACCTCACTGTCGGTTTCCGGTCTTCCGTAATGGAACCGCTATACCGGTTTGTATATTTTATGCCAATTGCCGCCCTGGGTTTTAAACCACTGGATATTGTACTGGTATATTCCGCCACGCAGATTTGGGGCATACTGGTACACACAGAAAAAATCCGCAAACTGGGCTGGCTGGAGTATATTTTAGTAACCCCCTCGCATCACCGCGTTCACCATGCTTCCAATCCGAAATACCTGGACAAGAACATGGGCATGCTGCTGATTATATGGGACAAACTGTTTGGCACATTTCAGCCGGAACTGCCGGAGGAAGAATACCAGCCTGTAAAGTACGGACTTACCAAATCGCTGGAGACACAAACACCCGTGCATGTTGTTTTTCACGAATGGCAAAATGTATGGAGCGATCTGCGCAGAAAGGATATCAACCTGAAAGAAAAAACCGGTTACCTGCTGGGCCCTCCCGGATGGAGCCACGACGGCAGTCGCCTAACCAGCCAGCAATTGCGTGAGCAAGAAAAAAAATCAGCGGCAACTACTGCGAAATAACCAGGTGGCCACGCCTTTCAGCGGCTGGCTATTTAAGGTCTTTAACATGCAGACCACTCCTGATTAAATAATAGACCAGGCCCGCTGCCATTGCAGTACCGAAGCTGAGCAGAAACAGCAACTCAGCGGCTATTACCTTAAAAATGGTGACCCCGGCACTTTGTTTAAAAAAATTAATGCAGGAAAAGTAATAGTAGACCGCCATTATCAAAAAACCCAGTCCAATAAATAAGTAATTGAATTGTGGAAAAAAATACGCCGGCAGCACTACCGCGATTATACTGAACAGGTGATACTCCCCCATCATATACATGTTCATCACCATATTCTCTGCATAATTCCTGCCCGACGATTTAAAAAGCAACCACGAATACAGCGAGAGCAGGGGTATAGTTAATACAATGATCGGTGTTGTAAACTGATGAAGAAACTCGCTTACATAATGTGTGAGACGCTGGCTACCCATTCCCTCCGTAAATGCCAGCTTACGGCGCAGGAAAAAAGTCAATCCACCTGCTATCAAAAGAAAACTAACAGGATTGAAATATTTTTTGCGGCTTCCCTGCACATATTCCAGCGCGGCTTTTCCGGGACGCTGCACCAAATCTTTTACCAGCAGAAAAATGCCTTTGTCGGCATGCAGCAAACCGTGTACAAATTCATGCAGCACATGCTTCATATCCAGCCGGTGCGGATGCGCTGTTTCGCCACAGCCAGGACAAAACCGGAACTTGTCAGACAATGCGGCTCCGCAGGTTTTACAGTTCATAAACAGTTTATTCCCAAACAAGATAATCAATTAGCAGCCAAATTTTTCTTACGGATTCAGGGGCTTATCCCCATGCTGTACACTCCTTAAACAAAGCCCTGTTTATCTAGTGTCCCTGTCTTACCTTTGCACATCTTTTAAAGGCCAATCCACACATATATTATGAATCTTTTTGAGCAGCAATCAGCAGAATTTCAAGCCAGGCATATCGGCGTAAATGAAACCGCTACCCGTGAAATGCTTGCCCTTATTGGCGAGCCTTCTATTGACACACTGATTGAAAAAACCATTCCCGCTTCCATCCGCTTAAAAAAACCTTTGCAGCAGCCTGTTCCGCAGGGAGAATTTGAATACCTGCAGGAACTGAAAACAGTAGCGGCCAAAAACAAGCTTTTTAAAAACTATATCGGCCAGGGTTATTATGGTACCATCACCCCCAGTGTTATTCTGCGGAATATTTTTGAAAACCCGGGTTGGTATACGCAATACACTCCTTACCAGGCAGAAATTTCGCAGGGCAGGCTGGAGAGCCTGCTGAATTTTCAGACACTGGTAACGGATCTTACGGCATTGCCCATTGCCAATGCTTCTTTGCTGGACGAAGGCACTGCCGCTGCGGAAGCCATGGCCATGTTTTTTCATCATGTTAATAAAACAGATGATATTAAACAGCCAAAGTTTTTTGTAGACAACGCAGTTTTCCCTCAAACAAAAGACGTGCTGTTTACAAGGGCAGCGCCCATTGGTATAGAACTGGTGTACGGAGACTATTCTACCGCCAGTATCGACAATACGTATTTCGGGGCACTGCTGCAATACCCCAACAACAATGGCGCTGTGGAAGATTACCGCGCTTTCATTGAAACTGTGCATGCTGCCAGTGGTTATGTAGTAATGGCCACCGACCTGCTGGCACTTACCCTGTTAACGCCCCCGGGAGAACTGGGTGCCGATGCAGCCATAGGTTCGGCACAGCGCTTTGGTGTGCCCATGGGCTTTGGCGGACCACACGCCGCGTTCTTTGCTACCAAAGATGATTTCAAGCGTGCCATACCGGGCCGTTTAATTGGTGTCAGCATCGATGCAAAAGGCAACCGCGCACTGCGCATGGCACTGCAGACAAGAGAACAGCATATCAAAAGAGAAAAAGCCACTTCCAATATTTGTACTGCCCAGGCATTGCTGGCCAATATGGCCGCCATGTACGCCGTATTCCACGGCGCAGAAGGCCTGCAAAAAATTGCGCAGCGCGTACACCTGCTGGCCAATACTTTATCAGCAGCGCTTACAGAACAAGGGTACGCCAACAGCAACAATTCCTTTTTTGATACCTTAAAAATAAAGGTTGCTGACACTGCTGCTGTAAAAGCAATTGCCGAGCGTCACCAGATTAACCTGCGCTATTTTGACCACCAGTATGTGGGCATCAGCATCGACGAGACCACCATGCAGAAGGATCTACTGCAGCTGGTAGCCATTTTTGAAGAGCTGTCTGGCAACAGCACTGCTGCCATCAGCTTTCACAATGACGATGTTCACGAAAATATTCCCGACGGCCTGCAAAGAACCTCTCCCTTCCTGGCACAGGCGGTATTCAATACCCATCACAGCGAAAGCCAGATGATGCGGTATATCAAATTCCTGGAAAATAAAGACCTGTCACTGAATACTTCCATGATATCGCTGG
>JANPGT010000490.1:0-3349 GCA_031424135.1 Chitinophagaceae bacterium | reverse complement strand
TATACCTGGAATGGACAAACCGCTATTTGAGCGGTTTGTCCATTTCTTAATTTCGCCCAGCTTTCATCCTTTACCGGTGCCGGCAGGCGTATTACCGCCCAAAATACAAGCTGGAATATGGACTTAACCAGTATTACATTTTTGGCGTTTCCGCTTTGGGAAAAATATATGACTCCTCTTAAACAGGTTCTCCTTTGGGGCTCCTGGATTCCTGAAGAACAACAATGCTGTTCCTGTTAAACAATTGCTGTTAATACTTAACTAGCTTTTCCACCGTACCATTTCTGAACCGCAGGAAATAAACCCCGCTGTTCAGAAAACGCAGATCTACTATTGAGTTTAGACCATTTAGTCTGAAAGTTTTGATTGGCTTACCGGTAATATCGGTTATTTCAACTATTGAGTTGACTAGCTCATCTCCTGCTGCGATGAACAGTTCACTGGTAAAAGGATTGGGGTAAACCGTAACAATATTTATTCTTTTACCATCTAATTTAAGAATGCGTGAATAGGAGAATTTGCCATCGCGGTCCGTTTGCTTTACCCGGAAATATGCACTATTAATCAAACTTCCTGTCTCTGTAAATTGATAATTGTTTATGCCATCACCCCTGCTGTCAACACTTCCAATTAAATTAAAATCAATACCATTGGTGCTTTTTTCTATCCTATAACCACCCACATTTGCCTCCTGTACCGTCCATTTAATAACAGCCTGTTGTTGCGCGGTGAGCGTGGTACTTACACTTAGCCAATGTAAAGGCAGGGCCACAATGCTGCTCTTTGCAAAAAAGCCGCTGAAACCCGTTACGTCAAAACTTATCTCCCAACGGAAAGCGGTAGCATCATAAAATATATCATTGTCTGCCGGATCAATTATTACTGTTGTACCGGTGTAGGTGCCAGGCAATCCGCTGCCGTCTGTACTGACGCCCGATTGTTTTTCTATCACCAGGCGACTGATACCTGCTGCATCGCCAGGCCCGGTGGGCAGCTTTAACGTATTCAGCGTGTTGAACGCATCAAATTCTGCCTGTTTAAAATACAGCGTTACCCTGGCGGTGGCTGTGGAAGCATTATTGTCCGGGGTAATTTCGTAGTGTCTTTTTACAAAATTGGCCGGTGCAGTATTTTCGATCCAAACCCGGGCCGTAGTATTTCCATTGATAGGGTTAGCGCCAGCAGGTACAATCCGCGTAATTAAATTATCGCAGTCGCGGCTGAAACTGGTGACGCCGGTTACTGGTAATGTTTGTACCGTATTGCTGGTTGCAGACCAAAAAGAAACATCCTGGATCTGCACATCGATTTTTATCCTGTTGCTTTCACAACCGGCTCCGTCAACATTGCTGACCCAGTATGGCGTGATTCCGGTTGTACTGGTTGAAGGAATGGGCGGCGTTTTGGAGGGCAGGCCACCGGTTTCAACAGTATACCAATTGAGATTGCCGCCATCTGCCACCAGCGGCCTGGCTACTTCATTCTGACAATATACCACCTGGGAATTAGCCGCCGGAGGCGTTACCGTTGAGCACAACGCGGTAGAAAGTATTGCACCATACTGGCCTGCAAAATACACGGTTGCCTCTGTTCCAAACTGTATTACCGGCAAAAAAGAAAATGCCTGGTTATTATAGGAACCCTTATTTATTTTTACCCAGTTATTGCCCCCGTCGCTCGTTTTGTACAGTGCCGAACCTTCTGCGGTGAAATAACCAATACTATCATTCATAAATTGCACGCCATAAATGTCATCATAGTATTGGCCCGGGAGTTTTACGTTTGCCCAGGTTTTACCGCTGTCAATTGTTTTTTTCAACAACGCATTGTTTCCTGATACAAATCCCGTTCCTGCATTATTAAACCAGATGGCAGTAATATCCTGCCACTGTTCTCCAAACAACAAAGTCCAGGTCCTGGCGCTGTCGGTTGTTTTATATAATTTTTCCCTTCGCGATGCATAGCCTGTTTTTTCATCTGTAAAGAAAATTTTCTGGAAAGATTCGCCATAGTATTGGGGAGTCCAGGCCGGCGTCCAGGTTTCTCCTGCGTCTGAGGTCTTCGCAATCATACCGCCGGTATAGGAATACAACGCTATAAATCCAGTTTTTTTATTAATAAATTGAATGTCAGATACATTATCATATCCATATTGAGAGGCACTGATCGTTTTCCATGTTGTTCCCCCATCGTAGGTTTTATATGTCCGCGCATAATTACTGGCAGTAGCAATGCCCGTATCTGCACTGAAAAAGTGGATTTTTTGAAACACATCATTTTGAGCATAAATAGTACCTAATGTAAGGGATAAAGGACGCCAGGTAATACCCGCATCAATAGTTTTATAAATTTGATACCCTACAGCAGCATAGCCTGTATCACGCGACGGAAAAGCAAGGTCACTCACATCAGAATAAGTAGGTGCATACGCTTTCCAGGTACTCCCTGCATCTATGGTTTTTAAAATCCGGCCCCGCGACCCCGCAGCGAACCCAACATTGCTGTTAATAAAAACCAGCGAGTTGAGATCGTAGGCATAATACCGGCCCTCGGGAGGACCAATATAGTTCCAGGTTGCCCCACCATCTATGGTACGGTAAAGCACCCCATAAACGCCGGTAGCGAAGGCAATGGTTTCACTGACAATAAAAATGGAATAAATATCATCGCCCACATTAGTCGACTGCCAGGTTTGGCCACCATCTTTTGTACGCAGCATGGTTGAATGCTGTCTAAACGCATACCCGGTATTGATGTCCCAAAATTTAATAACCAGTGTATTTGAAGGGCTGATATTTACTGATACATTTTGCTGCCAGCTGGCACCACCATCTTCCGTCTTCAATATATAGCTCGCCGACCCGCCAATATATCCCACTTTTGAATTGATAAACTCTATTGAACTGATACCAATACCGCAATTAAATACTTTCCAGGTATTGCCGCCATCATCAGTCCTGAAGATTTGCCCGGACGGCGTGGCTGTAAAAATAGTATCGCTGCTTACCACGTCTGCCATAGTTATATTGGCAGCCTGGTTTATATTTTTTTGCCGCCAGGTATTACCACTGTCCCTGCTGATATAAACGGTACTATAGCCCGCAATTATGCCCGTGCCGCTGCTGGCATTAATATCCAAAACAGTAGCCTGGGGAAAATTCTGGCGGACCGTCCAGGTAGTACCCTGATCTGGCGTGTACAACAAATCACCGTTGGTATTGAGTATGTAGCCGTTTTGGAAATCCGTAAATACTACTTTTGAACAAACAAAGCCGGATGGTTTAGGATTAAGCCAATTCAGTTGCGCTATGGAACTGATAGAAAAAAGGCAGAATAATACAGCCAGGGC
>JANPGT010000489.1:0-10630 GCA_031424135.1 Chitinophagaceae bacterium | reverse complement strand
TCTGAAACTTTCCAGCAACGCAATGCCAACAGCGGTATTGAGGAATCACTGGCAAGAACAGAAGACATACAGGAGCTTTGTGTGAAGAACAGGAAAGAACTGGTGGTATATATATCAATGGGGTTTGGCAATCCCTATGGTGATCCTTATTCGGAAGAAATAGTTTTTGGATGGGTTGACAAGATTGCGGCACTGGGCGTAAAGATAATCTCGCTGGCCGATACAGTGGGCGTTGCCAGTCCGGAACAGGTGTTCTCCATGACAGATTACCTGGTAAAACAATTGCCGCAGCATGAAATAGGGGTGCACCTGCATTCTACCGCCGGCAACTGGCAGGCCAAACTGGAAGCAGCAGTGAAAGCAGGCTGTAAAAGGTTCGATGGGGCGCTGAAAGGCATTGGCGGCTGCCCCATGGCAGGTGATGAACTGGTGGGTAATATGGATACCGAACTGATGATACCCTGGTTTACGGAAAAAGGGCTTTTGCGCAATTTGAATACAGATGCCCTGCAATACAGCAGTCAACTGGCTTCGCAGATTTTTGTGTAAAGACGTGAGAATGTTTGGGGATGTAAGTTAATTATTGATTTCGATTTTCCTGGATTTCTTAAGCCCTGAAGGGGCGTAATATAATTAGCCCGGGGCATCGCCCCGGGAACCAAAGCAAATGTTCTACGGCCCTGAAGGGGCCGAATATCAACCATCATACATTACCCAAATGGAATTTCAATTACCCATACATATCACCCCGCTGCAGGAACCCATCAATTACCGTGACAGGATTCTGCTGGTCGGTTCCTGTTTTACAGAGCATATCGGCAATAAACTGCAGGAACTGAAATTTGATGTGCTGCAGAACCCGAATGGTATCTTGTTTGATCCGCAGAGCGTTGCCAGCAGCCTGGTTTCCTATGTTCAAAACAGGCAATACACGGCAGAAGAACTGTTTTACCTGAACGAAGTTTGGCAAAGCTGGCAGCACCACAGTATATTTTCGGGGATAGATAAAGACGCCTGCCTGCTGCGCATCAATGCCGCGCAGCAAAAAGCGCACGATTTTTTAAGAAATACTGCCTGCATTATCATTACCCTGGGTTCTTCTTTTTCTTATCGCCTGTCGGATGCTGCGCCCAAAGAGACATTACAGCACAGCGGTATTACTGCGGTTGCCAATTGCCACCGGGCACCTGCACAATGGTTTAACAAGCACCTGATGGGCATTGAAGAAACCAATGCGGCGCTTGACAATTGTATTCACCAGCTGCTGCATTTTAACCCGGCACTCAAAATCATTTTTACAGTAAGCCCCGTGCGGCATATCCGCGACGGTGTAACAGAAAATAACCGCAGCAAAGCAAGGCTGATTGAAGTGGTACACAACCTGGTGAATAAATTTGACCGGCTGTATTATTTCCCTGCCTACGAACTGGTGATTGATGTGCTGCGTGATTACCGCTTTTACGATATAGATATGGTGCATCCCAATTACCCGGCTACGGAATTTGTGCTGGAAAAATTCATCCGGTTTTGTATTGATACGCCTTCACAGCAGGCCATGGAAGAAATTAAGAAGATAGTGATTGCCAGGAAACACCGGGCTTTTCAACCAGCTACCCGGGCGCACCGGCAATTTCTTTTATCGTACCTGGAAAAAGCAAAGGAATTACAGAAAAAATATCCTCACCTGGATTTTGCGGGAGAGTTAGCTTATTTCTCTGCTTCTGAAGTCTGAATACGGAGGGTATAAAACTACTGTAATCTCCGTTAATGCTATTATAAAGCTTTCGTAAATGTCTCCAGCCTTTCCAGTAAAATCAACTGGTTGAGGGCCCTGTTAAGATTTTGTTCAGGATAACTGGTTTTATAATAAATATCGTTGTTCAGAAAGTCTGTTACAAAGCGGATGCACTGCATATACGTAAGCAATAGCCCCGGCTGGTGAATATGCTTTTTCTCCGCTGCAGTTAAGTTGTCACGCATACCTTCCAGGTAGCCATTGATAATGGCAGTGTAATAATCTTTTTTTACGTCTATCAGTTCCCAGGCCCTGCTGTTTTCTTCTTCGGTACAGGCCATGGTGCGTATCATATCACCAATATCAGAAAAATATTTTCCGGGCATCACGGTATCCAGGTCTACCGGGCAGATAACTGCGCGGGTACTGTTATCAAAAAGAATATTGCTGATCTTGCAATCGTGGTGCATGATGCGGGTAGGGTAGTCCGCTTCATGCTGTTCCACTTCATTGTAAAAATCAACCAGCCGGGTCCTGTCGCGTATCTCAGAAATAACATGGGTAGCTTTCAACAGCCGGCTCACAGGGGCGTTGGTAACCGCTTCTTCAAATTGGCGGTACCGGAAAGCCAGGTTATGAAAATCGGGTATAATGATGGCCAGTGCAGATGCGTTTAAACCATGCAGTGATTGTGTAAAAGCAGCAAATGAATTCGCCGCAGTAAATACTTCTTCAGGTGTTTTGGGTATGGCAGACGCGTAAGAATTACTGATGTATTCTGTCGCCCTCCAGAAATTTCCTGCGGGATCTATCCAGTAGTATTTATTGCTTTTTGCTTTCAGTAAATGGGCAATCTTTTTTTCTCCTGTTTGTGCAAAGTAATCCTGGATCAACCGGTAGTTGTTGATAATATTTTCGGGCTGCGGAAACGTACTTTGATTAATACACTGCAATACAATGGCCCTGCTTTCTGTAAAATCTACCTTATACGTGCGGTTAATTAAGCCGTTGCCCAGCGGCTTAATGGCGGGAACGCCTTTGCCGAACTGCACGGCCGCCTTCTC
The DNA here is from genome assembly GCA_031424135.1 of Chitinophagaceae bacterium. Taxonomy (GTDB): domain Bacteria; phylum Bacteroidota; class Bacteroidia; order Chitinophagales; family Chitinophagaceae; genus JACMLD01. Next base: position 7,831 of record JANPGT010000489.1, on the reverse strand, counting down.
TATGTCCCCGGTAACCTGCCCGGCATTAAGCGTTTCCATTAGCAGTGTAAGATGATGATTTATTTTTAGTGATGCACATTAAATGCAGATTATTTTACAGCGGGCTGCAGTATTACGCAAAGTCCGCAGCCGGGCGCATGGTTTAATACTCATCGGAGATGGCAAAGTTATTCTTGCGGTACATCCACTGACCGCCGGTGAAATCCGGAAACTCAACGGTTTGGTTACCCAGCTCAATGCTTCTTTCGCTCAGTGGCGTAATGGCGCTCCAGGAAGCGGCATCGTATACATCCAGCGGGGTAGCTGACTGTCTTTTAATGGCTTCCACAAAACCATGCAATACAAAAAAATCCATGCCGCCATGCCCTGCATTTTCTGTTTCCTTGCTCCACCTGGCCCACAGCGGGTGATCGTATTTATCCAGCCAGGTGCCGGCCTCGTCCCATGTATGGGGTTTGGCTGCTTTGCCTTCAATATAAATGGAATGGTTTACATCCATCCATATACCTTTTGTACCCTGCACCCTGAAGCCCAGCGAATAGGGGCGGGGCAGGTTGGTATCGTGTTCCAGCAGGATGGTTTCTCCGTTTACGCATTTGATATGGGTGGTCACTACATCGCCCAGTTTAAATTCCACTTTGGCGTTGGGATGGTTTTCCCCGCCCTTGCTTACTACGTATTCATGCAGTCCCCTTGCTTTGGACGCAAATGAACTCAGCGAAAGGAATCGGTTGCCGCGGTTAATGTCAAGCATTTGCGCCACAGGTCCTATGCCGTGCGTGGGATACAGGTCGCCGTTACGGTGTACAGAATGATTGGTTCTCCACTTTGCTTCGGAGAATCCTTTATCGCCAAATTCAGCACCTTCACCTCCATCGGTACCATTGTTGAATTTTATGCCGCGCAAATCATGCTGGTAGCCGCCCTGCAGGTGAATCAATTCCCCAAAAATGCCTTTGCGCACCATATTCATTACTGCCATTACGTCCCTGCGGTAGCATACATTTTCCAGCATGCTTACATGTGCCTTTTGTTTTTCTGCTTCGTGTACCACTTTCCAGTGATCGTCCATGGTAATGCCCAGCATTACTTCGGTACCTACGTATTTAATGCCAGCCTGCAGGCTGTCTATGATCATGGGGCAATGCCATTCCCACGGAGTGGCAATAATAACGCCGTCAATATTTTTTAATTCAAGCAGTTTGCGGTAGGCGTATGGGTCGCCTTTAAACACCTGCGGCATGGCTTTGCCTGATTTTTTTACCACATTGCTGGCCATAACCAGCATGCGTTCATCTATATCGCAGATGGCTACTACTTCTACATCTGCCCTGCGGAGCGCATTGTCCAGATGATTTTGGCCGCGCAGGCCTACACCAATAAATGCGAGCCGGGCTTTCTTGTCGGCATTTGCCATTAACCTGGAGGAAGGAATAATGCTGGCAGCGGTGGCCGCCAGCAGGCTATTTTGCACAAATGTTCTTCTTTTCATAACAGCATTACTTTAAGGCAGCAAGATAAAGTTTTTAATGAAGCCGCTGCGGGCAGCATGCATTCTTGCGCAAACGTTTGCGTCTCTTTCAGCTCCATACAAGCTATAAAATAGTCTGGTGAAACGAATAGGATTTTGAGTTGCTGTAATCCTTCTTTATTGTCAAATCACCTGTTTTGAGCAGTACCCCGCTGACTTTAAATTGTAAAGAAACATGTGGAGGGGCACCCTTCTCCATCCCATGGAGAAGGGCCGGGGTTGAGGTCTAATGTATCCGGTCGCCCCTAACTTCCAGTTCCTGTATAATGGCTGCCTCGTACTGCAGCCATTGCTGCCAGCGCAGCCTTACTTTTTCTTTGTCCATATAGGTTTCTGCAAGGTCTATAAACAAGGTGTAATGACCTGCTTCACTCTCCATAAAGCGGCGGTAGAAATTACGCATGTAGTCATCGTTCAATCCTTCGCTCAGGCGTTTAAAGCGTTCGCAGCTGCGGGCTTCTATCAGTGCCATGGTTAGCAGCTGGTCAAGAAAGCGTTCTTCTGTGCCGCCACCTTTACGCTGAAACTCCAGCAGCTTGTTTACATAGAGATCCTTTCGCTGCAGCCCCAGTTTTAGCTGTCGCTTGTGCAATTCTGCCAGCACCAGGCGAAAATGTCCCCATTCTTCCGTTACAATGGGCGCCAGCTCTTTTACCAGCTTCTCCCGGTCTGAATATTTCTGAATCAGCGATATGCAGGTAAGGGCCGCTTTTTGCTCGCAGTACGCATGGTCCGTAAGAATTTCTTCCAATGAAATGCCCGCCAGGTCTACCCAGCGCGGGTCGGTAGGCAGCTGCAGGCCAAGTATATTTTTTACGTCTGTACTAATCATTACTTTGCAATGTTTTAAGGCATAGGGTGTAAGCTTGTGTACGGTATTACAATGCAGTGCAGTTGATGTATCGTAAATTTCCGGATAGCTATCGCGTGTACTCTTTTTATTGGCAAGCGCTGCCTTACTCCTTACACCCTGTAGCTTCACCTTTTCCTCATAAAGATATGGACGAAGAATTTCTGCATAAAAAAATTGCTGGTAGAAAAGCACAAAATGGTTACCGGCAGCTGCGTTTGGGCAGCCAGGGCATCGACTTCTGCTCTAACGACTACCTGGGCATTGCTACCAATAACCTGCTGCATATAGAAAAAGAATACGGTAGCGGCAGTACCGGCTCCCGGTTGCTCACCGGCAATTATGCGTTGATAGAAGAAACGGAAGCTACGATAGCTGCTTTTCATCAGGCAGCAGCAGGATTGCTGTTTAATTCAGGGTATGATGCTAATACCGGTCTTTTAAGTGCGGTTCCGCAACGCGGCGATACGGTCTTGTACGACGATTTATCACATGCTTCTATCAGGGATGGTTTGCGGCTTGGTCTTGCACAATCATTTTCCTTCAGGCACAATGATTGCAATGATTTGGAAAAAAAATTGTCCACTGCCAGCGGAAATATTTTCGTGGTAACGGAATCTGTTTTTTCTATGGACGGAGATATGGCTCCCTTGCAGCAAATGGCCGTTTTGTGCCGGCAGCACGGCGCGCATTTAATAGTGGATGAAGCACATGCTACCGGTGTGCTGGGCAGCAGGGGAGAAGGGCTGGTGCAGGCATTGGGACTTGCGGGTGATTGCTTCGCGCGCATACATACTTTTGGTAAGGCACTGGGTTGCCACGGCGCAGTAGTGCTGGGTAGCCAGCTGCTGCGCGATTACCTGGTTAATTTTTGCCGCCCCTTTATTTATACTACTGCGCTGCCCCCGGTAAGTGTAGCCGCTATTGCAGCTGCCTATTCAGTTTTCCCGTCTATGGAATTGGAGCGCCAACAGCTGCAGCAACTGGTGGCGGTTTTTCAGGAGGCGGAGTTGCCTTTCAAAAAATTGGTCAGCAATACACCGGTGCAATCAGTCATTATTCCCGGCAATGAAAACGTGAAGCTGGCGGCTGAAGCCTGTCTCATCAATGGTTTTGATGTGCGTGCTATTTTATACCCCACGGTACCCAAAGAGGCAGAGCGGTTGCGGGTGGTAATGCATTCGTTTAATACGGTGGATGAGTTGAAGCGGTTGATTGAGGTGCTTTCCTCACCCCCGGCCCCTCTCCGTCCCGCCGATGCGGGATAGAGGGGTGCCTCTCCGTATGTTTCCTGATCATTTACAGTCATATGGGATACTGCTTCCTCAAATGATCTGTCATCATAATAAAGAAGTTGGTAATTGCACAAAATTATGATCACTATACCAACACTATCTTATAGATCACATTGGCCCAGTGACTATGATTTGTAATGACTCTTGTGGAGGGGCACCCTTCTCCAGCGAAGCGGGAGAGGCCCGCCCGGATGAATCCGTTCGGACGGGGGCTGGGGCTGAGGTACACAAAAAACCGGCTCTTTGCGTAGAGCCGGCCTTAGGTATTGACGGATTAACAACCTCTAAAACTGCTATTTTTAATAAAATATGTCCAGTATTTTATGATGTAAAATTGTTCAATATTTATTCGCTGTGCAATACAATTTTGTGGTATTACCGGTTTGCAGCATGTAGGTAAAAAACCAGCACTTATCTTACCGGCTGCTACGGGTAAACACTGGTTTTATATCAGGCTGATAATGAATAACCCGATAAACAATCCGCCCAGTATCAACTTCAACGAGCGGTGCGTATATGTACGATCCTGTTTCATAAAAATGTTTGCTTTGGTATGACTGGTTAATTAATATACGGTTTAAAAACAATGCCGGATTTTCTTAACGGCTTTAACGTAAGACTCCGTAAAGGTCCTCCAGGTTACAGCCAATAACAATACAATTTTGTGGTATTACCATTTTGTGTTACTTCCGTATTGAGGCGTTTTTTATGGGTGGTTGTAGCAGCGGTTTATTTATAGTATGAATGGTAACGCCCATGGATAAGTTAACCGGGTAATATTTTATAAACTGGTTACACAAATAAAAACATTTACATTCGGGTCGTCATTTTAATGATTAATTAACACATGAAGATTATCCATTTTTTAGTGAGCGCTCTTATAACGGTACTATTGATTGTGTTGCTGGGAACCAAATGGCTGCTGCCTGCACCGCTGGCTGTTTTGTTGAGTCCGCAACAGGGCGTTTGGCAAAATGCAGAACCTGCAGGTATCGACTACAGCGCAGATCTTTCTTTCCCGCAACTGAAAGGAAAGTCGGAAGTGTATTTTGATGAGCGCCTGGTGCCGCATGTATTTGCAGAAGACGAGCAGGATGCTTATTTTATCCAGGGATACCTGCATGCTAAATTCCGCCTGTGGCAGATGGAATTTCAGACCCATGCAGCCGCGGGAAGATTAAGTGAAATTATGGGCGATAAAGTGGGGGCTACCGATTTTCTGAATATTGACCGGTACTTCCGCCGGCTGGGCATGGGCTATGCCGCGGAAAAATCTTTGGTGCTTATGGAGGCTGACAGTGCTACCAAATCTATGTGCGATGCATATACGGCAGGTGTCAATTCCTATATTCAATCTTTGACTGCCGGGCAACTGCCACTGGAGTATAAATTGCTTGGCTACAGCCCCGAAGCATGGACGAATCTTAAAACAGCCCTCTTTATTAAATACATGGCTTTTGATCTTGCCGGCAGCGAAAGTGATTTTGAGTTCACCGCTGCCAGGAACGCCCTGTCCAAAATTGATTTCGAAACCATTAACCCGCTGCGACCGGATTCGCTGGATCCTATTATTCCGAAAGGCACTTTATTTGACCCGCCCGGCATAACGGCAACAGCCCCTGCCAGCGCAGATTCTTTGTATTTTACCTATGCCCGGGATACCAGCACCTTACCTGCCGAACCCATCAAACCCAATAAAGACAATGGCAGCAATAACTGGGCAGTCAGCGGCAAAAAAACAAGGAGCGGCTATCCCATCCTTTGCAATGATCCGCACCTGGGTCTTAACCTTCCATCGCTCTGGTACGAAATGCAGATTCACACCCCGCAATACAATGCCTATGGTGTATCCTTTCCTTCGGCACCGGGTATCATCATCGGTTTTAACGACAGCTGTGCATTTGGCGTTACCAACGCGGGCAGGGATGTAAGAGATTATTACAGCATAGAATTCAAAGACGCTTCACGTACTGCTTACCGTTACAATGGCGAATGGAAGCAAACGGATCTGCGCATTGAAACCATAAAAATAAAAGGCAAGCCCACCGTGCTGGATACCGTTGCCTATACGGTATTTGGTCCTGTTATTTTTGACAAGTCTTTTGCGGGACGCAGCCGCGACGGCAAATCCTATGCAGTAAGATGGAAAGCACACGACCCCAGCAATGAAATGAAGATGTTTCAGCAGCTTGACCGCGCCAGGAATTATGATGAATACCTGGCAGCTATTAAGAACCTGCATACGCCCGGGCAGAACTGCGTATTTGCCGCCAAAAACGGCGATATAGCGATGTGGTGCCAGGGAGAATTTCCCGCAAAATGGCGGCGGCAGGGCGATTTCGTAATGCCGGGTACCGACAGCAGTTACGCCTGGCAGGGAATGATACCACAGGCCGAAAACCCGCATATACAAAACCCGGAAAGGGGCTTTGTAAGCAGTGCCAACCAGTTACCGGCAGACAGCAGTTATCCGTATTATATCAGTGGTGGCTTTCCCAATTACCGGGGCTGGACCATCAACAAAAAGCTTTCCCAAATGGCTGACATAACGCCGCAGGATATGATGGATATGCAAACCAACAACTATAATGTATTTGCTGAAATGGCCAGGCCTGTATTGCTGAAATACATGAATGAAGGAGCGCTGACTGCCGGCGAAAAAAAATACTGGGATATTTTTAAAGACTGGAACCTGCGCAGCGATACCGGGGAAACAGGGCCCATAGTATTTTTTATTTTCTGGGATGCATTTGAGAAAGAAGTCTGGACCGACGAAAAAGAACAGATACAGGGCGCTTTCGTTCCTTACCAGAGCAGTTTGCTGGAAGGCATATTAAGAGACAGTGCCTTCAGGTTTCTTGACAATATCAAAACCCCGCAGAAAGAAACACTAACGGATGATATTGTTGCCGCTTTTAAAAAAGCAGTGCCACTGCTGGATAAATCAGCCGCTGCAGGAAGTTTATCCTGGGCAAAGTACAAAGACACCCACGTTAATCATTTAACCAGGCTGCCGGCGTTGAGCCGCCTGCACCTGCCCATTGGCGGTGGTACCCATATCATCAACGCTACCAAGGCTGATCATGGCCCCAGCTGGCGGATGGTGGTTTCTTTGACACCGGAAACGCAGGCTTATGGTGTTTATCCTGGTGGACAGAATGGTAACCCCGGCAGTAAATACTACGATAACTTTATTAACGACTGGGCCGATGGTAAATATTATGCGCTATGGGTAATGAAGCAGTCAGAAAAGACCGATACCCGGGTTAAATATACAATGACATTTAATAAATAATCATAACAGACAACTACCCAAAACACGCCCAATGAAATTCATCGCTTCTGTATTATTAACCGCCTTGTTGAGTTTTGTTATCTGTTTGTATATCGACTGGTGGGCCATTGCCATTGCTGCGTTTACGGTAGCCCTGCTGATACATCAGCAACCAGTAAGATCGTTCTTAACCGGCTTTACGGCTTTGTTCCTGCTGTGGGGAGGGCTGAGCTGGTGGATTGATATGAAAAACCAACATGTACTGGCTGCTAAAATGGCCATCTTATTGCCGTTTGGGGGTTCCATTTTTTTAATGATACTGGTAACAGCCCTGTTGGGCGCCCTGGTGGCAGGATTTGCTGCACTGGCGGGTAGCTATGCCAGGGAAAGGAAATAAGGATTGTACATGGTAAAAAGGGCCTGAAGGAGGCCCTTTTGTTTAAAAGCTTTAACCAAGTGATGTTGTTTTCAGGGATATGGATTAAAAGAATCGCAGGGACGGCAGTTGGTATTGGTTCAGGTGTTTACGGTTAAGGGGCGGGCTATAGGATATTGAATGGGTAGGGGTTTGGAATTAAACAGGATTGGATTTTATTTCCTTCATTGATAACACAAAGTAACAACACCGGCAGTCCTGAAAAAATAGACCAACCGATGTATTTAGGGTAATCAATTCGTAATTGCCGGCGTAGTATTGCAACTACAAAAACCGCCCGGCTGATAGCAGCCCGTAATAGAATGCGCTTAGGCGGTCTCTTTTCAAAAACAGGTTTCGTGACAGTGCAATTACCTGCGGGTACTAACTGATTCGTTGTTAAAAATCCCTCAATGTTAGTTACCCGGTGTTTTGTTTAACCATTGCCCTTTATTTTCGTCAGGGC
>JANPGT010000488.1:0-2111 GCA_031424135.1 Chitinophagaceae bacterium | reverse complement strand
TTGAGATCAATTACCACATGGGCATCCTTAAAATCAAACCGGTTTACGATTTCCTTTTTTACCACGTTTACTGCATTGTCCAGCGCCTGGCCGTCTACTTTGCTCATAATATCAACTGATAAAGGATAGCGGGCTTAAGGTACAGGCGCAGATTATGGATGATGTGGTGCGGGTGACCGGAAAGAAGATAGATGATTTACAGGAGGTTATGCAATTATGCCGGACTTCCGACCTGGGTATACCATTGCAATTTGATAACATGCGGAGCTAAGCAGGCGGCATAAGGTGTAAGGTATAGAGCGGAAGGCGTAGCTTCGGTTGGGTAAAAAACAGTTTGGCAATTAAGCCATTAGGTATTACTTTTGCAGCCTTATAAACAAAAAGTACGGCAAAATCCGTACTGCCTTAAAATAAATAATTATGAAAAAAGGTCTCCACCCGGACAACTACCGGTTCGTTGTTTTTAAAGATATGAGTAATGGTCACTCATTCGTTAGCCGTTCTACTGCTGCTACCAAAGAAACAGTAAAATGGGAAGATGGTAATGAATACCCCCTCATTAAATTGGAAATTTCAAGCATGTCGCACCCCTTCTTTACCGGCCAGAAAATGCTGGTAGATACTGCAGGCCGTATCGACAAATTCAAGAAAAAATACGCTAAGAAAGCTTAACACCTTCCGCATCTCCAGGGATGTTAAAGTGTTGTTTTTATGAGTATACAGATCCCTTCGTAATTTTTGCGAGGGGATTTTTCTTTTCATACCGGTCTGACCTGCGGTGCCTGCCGGTATGAAAAGCACCTGCCTGAGCGTTGTGCTGCCCGTTTTATTGTATTTTTAGTCCATGATTCAATTGGTATTGGACGATACGCATACAGGGCAGTACCTGTTCCCTTTTACACTTACGCGCTCCGCTGCCGACATCCGCATAGGTATTCTTACCATCAGGCAAAAATGGGAACGTTTGCTGGGGATAATAGTAACGGTGAATGGAGATGGCTATTTGGATGCGCCGTCGGCAGATACACAGCCCGTGGTGTTTGCAGGTAATATAATTCCCGGTAAAGCATTTGTAGACGATTTACTGAAAGGCAGCTATCCCCAGGAAGATTTTTTGAAGCAGTCAAACATCCGCATACTGGAGCATCCCTGGCATATCTTTGAATACAACGACTGGGCGCTGCGCGAAGATTTTTCGCTTATCACAGCGGGCAGGCAATCGCAGCCCATACCCGCATCGGTAAGCGCCATCAATCCCGCAGCCATATTTATAGAAGAAGGCGCCAAATTGGAGCATTGCATCCTGAACGCGTCTACAGGTCCCATTTATATTGGCCCAAACAGCGAGGTGATGGAAGGTGCCTGCATCCGCGGACCCTTTGCCTTGTGCGAGGGAGCAGCGGTTAAAATGGGATCCAGGATCTATGGGGCAACTACTGTTGGACCTTACAGCCTGGTAGGAGGAGAAATTAAGAATTCAGTCATATTTGGCTACAGTAATAAGGCACACGATGGCTACCTGGGTGATGCGGTAATAGGAGAGTGGTGCAACCTGGGTGCCGGAACCACCAATTCAAATATCAAGAACACCGCCAGTAATGTAAAAATATGGGATGAGGCGGCAAAAGCATTTGCGGTGGCGGGGCTCAAATGCGGGCTGCTGATGGGCGACTACTCGCGATGCTCCATTAATACCTCTTTTAATACCGGAACGGTGGTAGGTGCCTGTGCCAATATTTTTGGAGAAGGATTGATGCCGAAGTACATTCCAAGTTTCAATTGGGGTGGCAGGGAAGCCGTGAAATATGATTTTGAAAAGGCCCTCCGGGATATTGGCAACTGGAAGAAATTAAAAAATCAGTTGCTTACAGAACAGGAAATTCAGCGGCTACAACATATTTTTGAACGCAACTAAAATAAAAGCTGATTGCTACAGAGAATCACTTAGACTACGGTCCTGATCTGTTAAAGTTTCATATCGTTTACAAGTGTGATTGTGCAGCAGCCTTAAAAATTAAACATCAATTAAATGAGAAAACAAATTGCTGCGGCAAACTGGAAAATGAATTGTTCTTATCAGCAGGCAGAAAAATTGCTGGATGATATTTTAA
>JANPGT010000487.1:0-2440 GCA_031424135.1 Chitinophagaceae bacterium | reverse complement strand
TCAGACTATGCAAAAAATCCCAATGGTACCCCTACTTCGCTGGAGCAGCTTACCATTGCCGATGCTAAAAAATATTATGAAGGTTTACTGGGAAAGAAAAGATGTTACCTGGTAGTGGTAGGCAATATTGATGAACAGACACTGTTAAACAATATTAAAACAAGCCTTGCCAAATTGCCTGCCGGTGTTGAAGCAAAGAAACCCAGCTTCAAAAGCGTTACTACCCCCAACGCAACTATTAAAGACCGCAGTATTGCTACCAATTACATTTTGGGTACATTAAACGCACCCAAATATTTTTCGGCAGACGGTCCTTTGTTTGAATTTGCCATGAGCATTTTATACGACCGTTATTTTGTGGAATTGCGTACCAAGCGCAGTCTCTCTTATGCGCCGGCTGCTTTTTACAATAAAAATACCATCCAGCAACCCACGGCCAACCTCTATATCACTACCATTGATCCCAAACAATCGCTGCAGGTGATGACGGATATTATCAATGACATTAAGAAGAATGGCTTTACCGACAAAGAAGTAAAAGATAAAAAGAAAGATTATATCACCAATTATTATATGACCAACGAAGCCAGCGCTTCGCAGGCCAGCCAGCTGGGTTTTTGCGAAGCCTCCGGTAACTGGCGGCTGTTTGATGAAATCAACAGTAAAATAGAGCTGGTAAAAACTGCGGATCTTAATAAGACTTTCGGCAAATACATGAAGACCATCGACTGGAACTATCTTGGAAAACAAGACAAGGTAAGCAAGGAAGACTTTAAACAGCTGGCGGTAACAGAAGAAAAACTGCCGGATTCTAAATTGAAGAAAGTTAAAAAACAGTAATAGTTCAAAGTTCTTAGTTCATAGTTCTCAGTCCATAGTTTGTATCTTACGAACTATGGACTTTTTTTATTCCGGGCAAACGAACTAAGAACTAAAAACTGAGAACTAAGAACTATAAATGTCTTTCCCGCAACTTCTTCACCAGTTCCCCTCCCACCGCATCGGCTTCGGCGCCATAGCCATTTACCAATATGCCTTTATGTCCGTGTTTGCTTTCAATGGCATACACTACCGCCTCATCTGCCGGGTCTGTATTGCCCTCGAAACGGTAAAATTCTGCTATCTCAAATTCATCGGGCGATAAAGACAATGGCGTTGTATTACAGATCACAAAATTGTCTTTCACATTAAAATCAATGGTATAACCGCGCTGCTTCAGCCCATTCACGGCTTCAGACAAAGTATCGTATGTATACATAGTATATAAATTTTTGTGCGTGTAAAATTAAGCAATGCCGGTTTTAACCGCGCCTCCCTACCCAATTCCAAATTCCTAACTCAATGTCGTTTAGTTAAGCCAACGTTGCACCCCAGCGGGGTGATTTGTGGGTAGCTTGCATTAATGGATCTTTTACGTTCCGGAGGAACGTTTTGTGCATTATCCTGCGCCAGCACAATGCGTACCTACGGCACGCCCTTCCATTCAAATATCACTTTCTACCCACAAAATGTTCCTCCGGAACATAAAGCAATTAACTAAACGACATTGTATTCCCAATCCCCAATTCCTGATCAGACCACCAGGTGCGTTTGCTTCACCACCCCCATTACAAAAGTACTCTGCATATGGCCGATATTCTCCAGCTGGCCCAGTTTGTTTACATGAAAATCATAGTAAGCATCCATGCTCTCTGTTACCACTTTCAGCATAAAATCAAACTCGCCTGAAATATTATAACATTCTATTACCTCTGTCAGTTCATTGATGGTTTTGATGAATTTGGTACCCGATTTCTTGCTGTGCTCTTTCAATGAAATATAGCAAATCACCATTAGTCCCTTTCTCACTTTTGCATGGTTCACCAGGGTAGCATACTGCAGTATCACACCGGTATCCTCCATGCGTTTGATGCGGTCGTGTACCGGCGTTGTACTCAGGTGTACCTGCGCCGCTATTTCACGGACCGTTATCTTGGCATTCTGCTGCAGCAGTTTCAGGATCAGACGGTCCTTTTCATCCAGTGTTTCCGCTACAGCGTATTTTCCTTTTTCAGGTATTTTTTCCATGTGTTACTCTACATTTGTTCTTTCAAAACGGTCAAAAATGTAATTTTGTTCTAAATTTAATAATATTGACTGATATTTTGTTCTCCCATTCTACATTTGTGGACCAAACCGCGTTATTTTCTCCCTTTCTTAAAAAAAATATATAATATGTCAACAAAATTGCAGTCTACCGACTTACAACTTCCCTACAAGGTAAAAGATATGAGCCTTGCTGAATGGGGCCGCAAAGAAATTCGTTTAGCCGAAGCTGAAATGCCCGGTCTTATGGCTATTCGCCAGGAGTATGCTGCAACGCAACCATTGAAGGATGCCCGCATTGCAGGTTGTCTTCACATGACCATTCAAACAGCAGTACTTATCGAAACGCTTATTG
>JANPGT010000486.1:0-4799 GCA_031424135.1 Chitinophagaceae bacterium | reverse complement strand
GTTTGGCTTTTTTCCCTTTGGTAATTAGCAGGTTATATTCTTTTCAATGTCAATTATAAGTTACAAATACAAAATTTTGAGTTGCACAATGACCATTGTAAATTGTAAATAGTGAATTTCGTTTTGTACAATGACCATTGTAGATTGCAAATAGCTCATTGTAAATTGCAAATGGTGAATTGCGTGTTTTACAATGGCCATTACGGGTTGTAAAAGCAGCCTTATTATCTCTTCAGCGTTATTGCAAATTGCAAATAGTAAATTTTGAGTTGCACAATGACCATTGTAAATTGTAAATAGTCCATTGTAAATTGCAAATAGTGAATTTCGTTTTGTACAATGACCATTATGAATTGCAAATGGTAAATTTCGCGTTGTACAATGACCATTGTAAGTTGTAAAAAATATTTTTATTTTCTTGTCAGTGTCATTTCGAATTGCAAATAGTGCCTTTCGAAACACAAATGGCCATTGTAAAACACGCAATTCACCATTCGCAATTTACAATGAGCTATTTGCAATCTACAATGGTCATTGTACAAAACGAAATTCACTATTTACCATTTACAATGGTCATTGTGCAACTCAAAATTTTGCATTTGTAACTTATAATTGACATTGAAAAGAATATAACCTGCTAATTACCAAAGGGAAAAAAGCCAAACAATAAACAATGAAGCATCTAACAGAGAGTCACCCCTCTCCAGCGAAGCGGGAGAGGCCCGCCCGGATGAACATCCGTTCGGACGGGGGCCGGGGGTGAGGTCTACTGAACCGGGGGTGGCCCCTCTGGTAACATGGCCTTCCAGATCTCTGCACCTTTTCTTTTGTCAAATTCACTGCGGATATCCTGCCGCAGTTTTTCATTTTCAAATAAATCTACCATGGTGGCAGACAATGATTTTGCTGCAAACAGCATTCCCTTGTGGCCAATGGACATGCCGCCGCAGGCTACCACTACCCATGAATGCCAGGGCGCCTGGTAGGGGGCGGTGGCAGCCATCAGGGTAATTTCAGGAACAATATAACTTACGTCTCCTACATCTGTTGAACCATTGTCAGGATCGGTGCGGGTGGTTTCCAGCGGTTTAATGGCGCCATTGATACCCTTTTGTTCACCGCCGTAGGCAGCCATTATTTTATTGGCAAAATCGGTTTCTGCTGCGGTATAGCTAATAGGACCTACCAGCTCCATATTTGCCTGCAGGGCTTTGGCACCGCTTTCGTTGACCAGCAATTCATAGTCGCCGCTCATTAATTTCACTGTACTGCTTACGCCGGCCATGGTAGCCGCGCCCTGTGCTATCTCGCGCATTCTTTTCTCTACTTCGGCTACACCACTCCGCTTGGAATCTCTGATCCAGATCCATACGCTGGCTTCGGCGGGTATCACGTTAGGTACATCGCCCGCTTTCTTAAAAACATAATGCATGCGTACGCTGGGGTGTACATGTTCGCGCAGGTAGTTAATGCCATGGGTGAAAAATTCTGCGCCGTCCAGGGCGCTTCTGCCATTCCAGGGGTCAGCCGCAGCATGGGCGCTTTTCCCTTTAAATTCTACCAGGTAGCTTACCATGGCCTGCGAACTTTGCATATTGGCCTTGTTTTCAAAATCGGGGTGCCAGTCCAGGCAGATATCTACATCATTGAACAACCCCGCGCGGGCCATGTAAATTTTACCGCCAATATCTTCTTCAGCGGGTGTGCCGTAAAAGCGGATGGTACCTTTTATTTTACCTGCCGCCATTAATTCTTTGATGGCCAGTGCGGCACCCAGGCTGGCAGCGCCAAACATATTATGGCCGCAACCATGGCCCGGTGCATCTGCTTTCAATGCAGATCTTTCCGGTTCGGCCTTTTGTGATAAGCCGGGCAATGCGTCAAACTCTCCCAGTATAGCAATAACGGGTTTGCCCGATCCATATTCTGCAATAAAAGCCGTGGGCATTTCGGCTGAGCCCCGCCTTACCACAAAGCCGTTTTGCGCCGCATAATCGGCCAGTATTTTGGCTGATTGAGATTCCTTCAGCGCCGTCTCTGCAAACTTCCACACAGAATCACTAAGGTTAATGAGTTCCTGCTGGTGTTTTTCTACAGAAGCCAATACCGCTTTTTTGTTGTCTGGAATTTTGATGGGTTTATTTTGGGCCGGTGCGCTAAAAAAAATAATTGAAGAAAACAGCAGTAGAAAGGTGCTTCTCATGTTTGGCAGTGTTTGATAACAAATTACGAAAGAATTACCTGAACCGGACCGGGATTTATGGAAATTGTCTGAACTGTGATTTGTATGATTTATTTGATTTGTATGACGCAAGCGCGGCAACTGCGTGTAATAAACTCCCTTACCTCCGTGAAAAACCTCCGTTACCTTTGTGGTGAAATTGTCTGAACTGTGATTTATATGATTTATTTAATTTGTATGATGCAGGCGCGGCAAACGCGCGTAGTAAGCTTCCTTACCTCCGTGAAAAACCTCTGTTTCCTGTGTGGTGAAAAATCAGAGTAAAGTCCCTTTTAAAATAACCGCGGCAATACTGAAATAAATCACCAGCCCGGTTACGTCTACCAGGGTGGCTACCAGCGGCGCAGAGGAAGTAGCCGGATCTATTTTACATTTTTTAAGCACCATGGGTATCATAGAACCACTTAAAGTGCCCCAGATAACAATGCCGATAAGTGAAAAGAAAATGGTAATGGCCAGCAATATCCAGTGCGGACCGTAGTTGTACAGGTGCAGGGTTTGCCATACCGTAATGCGTATAAATCCAATAGCGCCCAGCAGCACACCCAGCGAAAGCCCTGACAGGATTTCACGCCGCATCACGTACCACCAGTCTTTCAGCGACAGTTCTTTCAGCGACATAGCACGTATAATGAGTGTGGCTGCCTGTGAGCCGCTGTTGCCCCCGCTGGAAATAATCAGCGGCACAAACAAGGCCAGCACAATGGCTTTCGACATTTCTTTATCGAAATAGCCCATGGCAGTGGCCGTAAACATCTCGCCTAAAAATAAAATGATCAACCAGCCTGCACGTTTGCGCAGCAAAGAGAAAAAAGGCGTTTTTACATAGGGGTAATCCAGTTCCTCCAAACCGCCAAATTTCTGGATGGCGGCGGTATCTTTCTGTTCGGCCACGTCCAGCACATCATCCACCGTAATAACACCCAGCAGTACGTTGTCATCGTTGGTGACCGGTAACACTACCCGGTCAAATTCCTTGAACTTGGATACGGCCTCCTCCTTGCTGTCGGTTATTTTAAGGCTGGTACAAAAACCATCCAGTATATCTTCAATTTTTTTGGAAGGCTCGTTCAGTACGAATCTTCTTACGGGTATATCGTCAATCAGTTTACCATTTTTATCCACCACATAAATAACATTGGCCGCTTCCGTGTCTTTATGAAATTTTCTTAAATGCGCATTGGCTTCTGCAATGGTCATGCTGCGGTCTATGGTGGCAAAATCAGTATTGATGATGCGGGCAACACTTTTTTCGGGGTAGCCCAGCAGATCATGCGTGGTTTTTTTATTGGTCTCATTCAGCAGGTCAAGCGCGGCCGACAAGTCAATGCCTTTCAGCATCGAATAAAAATTAAGCCGGTCATCAGAGCTCAGTTCATTTAAGATAAAGACAGCCTGCTGCGCCGGAATTTCTTTGATGATTTTTTGCTGCAGCTGTTCATCTATGTAGGGAAAAACCTGTACCTGTTTAAGCGGTGTAAAGGACATGAAAGCAGGAATGGCTTTCTCAGCGGGTATACTGGTAAAAATGGTTGAAACCTCCGATGGATGTACATAGTGCTTATCTTTCGTAAGTCCCAGCAGGCCGGTAAAATCTCCCTTCAGGATTTTTGTTCTGATCTCTTTCAGCTTTTGCCCGGATTGTTTTAAAAAGTCAGTCATGGGTGAAGAATTGATACTGTAATATAGTCTGTTATCCTGCTCAGGTATGTTAACAGCCATTTACAAAAGCAGCTATATCGCCACATGCATGCGCAAAGCCAGCACATGTACGGGCCCGCGGTCTTTGTTGTAGGCAGGCTGCAATACAAACTGGTAATCCGGGCTAACAAATACATGCAGTTTGGCAAGATGATAGCTGTAGAAAATTTCCAGGATGTTTTCGCTGCCATAGTTCAGATTGCCATCGCCAATGATAAAACCATACCCTTTCTGCTGCAGGTAAGCCCGGTGGTATTTGGCCAGGCCATTGCCCACATAAGCCAGCCCCCATTTGTCTGCAGGCCTTTTCCACGCATTGCCATTAAACGATATTCCTGCGGAAAAACTCTCATCTATTTCAGTAAAAGCCCATGTTTCATTATTGCCATCATTGCGGCTGTAACGGAGAAACGCACCGCCATTTTTTGTGTTGAATTCTGTATTCAGGTAGAATCCTTTTTTATCGCGACTGTATTTTCGTGTACTGGTTACATCAGGTGCGGTAAATTGCGCAATGCCGTTATCGATGGCTTCCTGGTAATTACCCATGCGGGCTTTGTTATAAAAGCCACCCAGCCGGGCCACTACGTTTTTACTGGCATTAATAACAAAAGTCTTTTCTGCTTCCAGTACCGAACCAAAAGCGCCGCTGAGTTTGGTATCCAGTTGCTGTCCATTGGCAGATTCAGGTACTTGTACCAATGCCGTGCGCAAAGCCCAGTAAGGCTTTCTTAGTTCCAGCACCAGGCCATTGGTATAGCCGCGGGTATTGGCCGGATAATCCCAGGCCCCTGCGCTCATTAAACTCCAGTTCATAAAATCAGTGCGGGGATCGTGGCTATAACCATTCTTATCA
>JANPGT010000485.1:0-2624 GCA_031424135.1 Chitinophagaceae bacterium | reverse complement strand
CAACTGGCATAAACTAAAAATATAACTATTATAGACCCGGCCCAAAGCCGGGTTTTTTATTTTTTGGGGCGATTGGTCTGACCGACATAGATCGTTCATCTTTCTCGAGGGGCTACACCCCCCGCTTTTATATGCCGCCCTTTCAGGGCTGATTTTCTCAATGGGTCCACCACAATAGCATAGCCCTGAAAGGGTGACATCTGTACAGCGATGGGTGCCAGCCCATCGCGCCAAAAACCGCAGACACCGTCTTGCCATTCCCGCACAGGCACAAAAAAACCGTCCCGGAAATCCGGAACGGTTTATAAAAAATGCTGTGTGCTATTTATTTTACTGAATCAACCAGGCCTTTAAAAGTCTCCGGGTTGTTCATGGCCAGGTCGGCCAGTACTTTGCGATCCAGTTCAATTCCTTTTTCACTCAGTTTGTGAATGAATACAGAATACGTTAAACCTTCTGCCCTTACAGCGGCGTTGATACGCGCAATCCATAAACGGCGGTAATCTCTTTTCTTCAGCTTACGGCCTACATAGGCATAAGTCATACCTTTTTCAACAATGTTCTTGGCAACGGTATATACATTTTTACGTTTACCGTAAAAACCTTTGGCTTGTTTTAATATTTTTTTTCTGCGGTGCTTGGAGGCTGCAGAGTTTACTGAACGTGGCATATCTAAATGAGTTTAATTGTAAAAAGATAGAATCAGGAACCAGGATTTATTTCATCCTCAACAGGCGCTTCACGAAATATAAATTGGCCTGGCTGACAGTACCTTTTAATCTCATGTTTCTTTTGCGTTTGGTAGATTTCTTGGTAAGAATGTGGCGTTTGAACGCTTTCTGGAAAGTGATAGCTCCTGTGCCCGTTATTTTGAAACGCTTTTTGGCACTCGAATTTGTTTTAACCTTTGGCATATTACATGCGGTTTTTAAATGCTACCCTGCTGGCGGCTCCGCACTGGCGGAACACTTATGGGGCCGTTTGGGCAATAACAGGCTTGTGTTTACCCCCTGCAGGGCTTTTTAATGGGCTGCAAAGATATAAGTTTTCCATTAAAAAAAAACAGCCGCCAAGCACAAAAATATAGGTTCCCCAAACAATACGGCCGGCCCTGGTAGGGCCGGCCATAAAAGTTGCAGCAAGATATAACTAATTCTAATACAGGTAGTTCAGCGCTACCACATCGTTGTTGTTGAAGGTCCTGTTGCCACCATTAGAGCAGGCCAGCATCCAGGAATTGGCATCCGGTCCCGAAGGGGTGCCGGGAATAAGAATGGCGCCAACAGTAGAAGCGCCCTCGTTTACAGCAGTACCACCACAGCTATAAGCCCTGTTCATATAGTCAGTATGGCGAATGCCTATGCAATGCCCTATCTCGTGCTGCAGCACGGAACCCACATAGTTTACATCCGGGTTGCTGCCATAAGCCGCTGCATTTGTGTTCATTTTAATGGTGCCATAAGGAGCGCCGCTATTGGTAGGGAAGCCGGAAGAACCCAAAGTAATATAACCACCGCTGGGCCCCTGGTTAAACCCTCTTACCGTAATGGTAGCTGAACCGGAAGTTATCCGTTGAAATTTAATCTGCAGGTTCAACGCATTGTACCTGGAGATAGCAAGATCCGTTCCCTGTACAAATGCAGTACCCAGGTTGGTTACTTTTACTGTAATGGTGCGGGGTAAACCGGTTACCAGGTTGGTAGTTCGGTATTGCTCTGTATTTGCAATACGCAATAATTTTTGATCATTAACACTGTTTAATAATTCATCCGTAAGTATAATATCATCTTCTACCAGGTACCCATCTTCGTCTTTCCGTACATTCTGATCACTGAAACCCAGGGCTTTTATCTGCGCCAGCGTACCGGCAGGTATTGGCTGGTCTGCGTCGGCGGCCGTACTTTGCTTTTTACAGGAAACAATAATGAAAACGCACACTGCTATTACTGCAAGTGCGAGTAAGGTTTTTCTCATGACTAGTTTTTTTAGATGAATAATTGCGGAAGCGGGTAATTGCTGCAACCCTAAACTTGTTAACGTAATTTAACAGTTTTCCAAACCTGTAAAAAAAAATTGTCTGTTTTCAACAGAGAAAAAACACTTAGCAACTATATTTTACCCAATTACCATGACTGTTATTTTATCCTGCTGAATAACGCGTCTTAAAACATGCGTGGGCGTTGTCTGCTGCAGGTTCATTGCTGTTTTTTGAATATATTCATGGCAATGAAAACGGCAATGCTGCTGATAGCTATTTTTTTTACCTGCGGGATATTGTTCGCCCAGCAGGTGCAAAAGGGTAATCGCCTGCAGCCATACATCAGCGACGATTCCGCCAGAGCAATCGCCTGGCTGGTAAATATCAAGCCGGATGCGGTGCCTGCGTTTATTCAAAAAAACAACTCCCTGCTGCTAATACAACTCTCCCCCACTGCTTTTATTGTTTCAAAAAACGCCGCTTCAGCTGTCCTGGCAAATCCTGCTATTTTATCAGTGCAGGCTGCCAATAACAACTGGAAGTTATCGCCCCGGCTTTTAAACACGAACTTTAATGTACCGGCCAACAACGATCAACTACATGATTTTATAATTCACTGCAGCCATACAGATTCACTTAAAAACAT